>NZ_JBSVXG010000045.1:0-34706 GCF_054070595.1 Pseudomonas sp. SDO55104_S430
CAGGGCACGCTGATCCGCAAGCTGTGCACCTATACGGCGCCGAACCCGACGCGGCGCGCAATCTTCGAGTTCGACAAGCTCATCCGCAGTATCTACACACTGCGCTACCTGCGCGACCCGCAACTGGAGCGTAATGTTCACCGCTCGCAGAACCGCATTGAGTCCTATCACCAGCTACGCTCGACCATCGCCCAAGTCGGTGGGAAGAAGGAATTGACCGGCCGCACCGACATCGAAATCGAGATCAGCAACCAGTGCGCCAGGCTGATCGGCAACGCGATCATCTTCTACAACTCGGCGATCCTGTCCCTGCTGCTGACGAAGTACGAGGCAGCTGGCAATGCCAAGGCGCTGGCGTTGATCACGCAGATGTCGCCAGCGGCCTGGCGGCACATCCTGCTGAACGGGCATTACACCTTCCAGACTGACGGCAAGTTCATCGACCTGGATGCGCTCGTGGCGGGACTGGAGCTGGGCTGACGGAAATTTCTGGGATTCCGGCGTACAACCCCTATATGCAACCAGTATGTGGCAGGTCGATACCGCCGCCAATACCCTGGCTAAGCGGATCGAGACGGCAGAAATACACGTATCTAACATATATATGCGTTAGGGTATTCAAAGAAAACGGCCAGGCAATGGCCTGGCCTAGTTGATCCTGGAATACATGCCATTCAGTCACTCCGATAGGAAGCCGTAGCCGAACGGGACCAGGCGGCTTAGCAGAGCATCATAGCTCCAGGCCAAAGCCGTAGATACCACGCCCGCTACCAGGAACACGGTAAATATGAACCATTGCCCGAACAAGGCACAGGCCAGAAAGCCCAGCAGCGAAAGGGCTGCAATGACCTCCAGGACCAGCACCACTGCCGGACGAATTAGCGACAGCAGCGAGAACGCTGCCAGTCGCAGTGAACCAGTAGCTACCTTATGAGCTTTCATTCCTGCGTTCCTCCACGCTCAAGATTTGGACGGTCGATAAATCGACCTCGCCAATCTCGCCCGTGTCAGCATAAACCACCTGGACAGTGCCGGTAGGGGTGAGGCTGGCGGCCCGGCCTTCGACCAGGATTTTAACCACTGGCCAAGCTTGGCCACTGTCCTGGACTTTTGATTCCGGGGTTGCTGGTGTTGTTTGCACTGGCGGCGGCAGATCCAACGGACGTTCTAAATGTCCGTCACCATCAGGTTTCGGCCCTGTGGTTTCCTCCTGGTTAGCAGGACCGGTGTTCTGGCCACCGCCTGGCGCATTGTCGCTCTGCTGGGCCTTCGCCTCGGCTTGCGCCTTGGCTTGGGCATCCGCCTCGGCTTGCAGCGCTTCGCGTGTGCGCAACTGCTCCACCAGCCGCCCCAGCGATGCCCGAGTGATTTCCTCGGCTGGCTGCTGGGCGAACCGCTCGACCTCGGCAGGATACTCTTTGTGTGCCTGGATCAATTCGTACAGGGTACGGCCACCGATCTGCGTATCGTCGCCCAGCTGCTGAATGAAATCCGGTGCCGTCGCCAGCGCCAGGTGTTGCGATACCGCATCGGCACGCATCCCGAGACGTTCGGCGATATAAGATCGTTTGTCGCCTTCCTGGATCTTCTCCGCAATGAAGCGCGCAAGCTCCATCGTGGTTAGAGGCTCCTGCTCCGTGTTCTCCGTCACTTGGTCATAACCATCGGCCTTGTCCCCGAAGATCACCGGTATGGTTTCCAGTCCGGCAAGGGTACAAGCACGCCACCGGCGTTCGCCCATGACAATTACGTATTTGCCATCGGCGTTCTTTGGCCGAACCGTAACCGGCTGGTTAAGGCGGCTGGCTTTGATGGTCTTGGCCAATTTTTCAAGCTTGTCCTGGTCGAACTTCTTACGCGGTTGCTTTGGGTCGGGGATAACGTCCCCCGTTGGCACTTGGACAGGGCCAGCACTCGCGCCCGAAGCGGCCGGTGCTGCTGCCGGTGTCGGGTCAAAGTTCGCCAGGTCGGTGAGGTCCAGTTTCTTAGCCATTGGCCTGCTCCATCGCTTTCATCATCATTTCAAATACGGCGCGCACCTCTTTACCGGACGTACGCGCAGCGGTTTTGATCTGGCCTTTTTCATCGCGCAAGCGCCATACCGGCACACCTTCAGCCGCGGCTTCCTTCAATGCCGCGCTTTTCTTGACCAGACCGCCAAAGAGGTACTTACGGAAATGGGTCATCAACTGCTTGAGCCATTCGGTTTGTGCTGGCTGGGTCGCGTCAAACTCATTTGGCAAAATGCCTAGGCTTACCAGGTGCGGGTTCCACTGTTGCTGAATGAACGCAATCCGCTTCAAGACCTCTTTCGCCACATCAATGCTGTAATCGTCGATCCGGCACGGGATGGCCACGTAATCAGAGCTGACCAGAAACGCGTTAGCCACACGGCTGTTGGAACCAGCGGTATCGACAATCACATAATCGAAATGCTCCGCGATACGACCGATTTGGGCACGCACCAGGGCTACCATTTCTTCATCGTCCATCGTGGTGCGCTCAGCCTTGATCAGACCTTTGTCACCCATTAGGACGCTAAGGTTTTGCCCCTCAACTGGCTGGATGGCTGCAAGAGGGCTGTCCTTGAAAAGATCAGATGCCACCATGCCAGGAACAGCGTATTGCACCAGGCGTTTACTGCCGTTGCCTTGTTCGTCGCCGTCCAGGTACAGCACGCGCTTGCCCAGTTCAGCCAGGTAAAACGCATCGTTATAGGACAGGATCGACTTACCGCTGCCGCCCTTCTGGTTAACCCATGATTTCTGCTTGAATCTGCGCGGTACGTTCATTGTTTGCCTCTGCTCAAGTTTGCCCGTGCGGTTTGTTCCATGTGCCTGACGTGTTCCGCCAGGTCAGGGGGTAAGGTGGCAAAGACTGTTACCCAGCCTTCCGGCGCTGTGCCGTGTTCCTGGTGCAAGTCGTATGCTTTTTTCACCATCTGCGAAACGGCTTTCTCCGTAACGCCAAGATCGGCGGCTATGTCCTTCTGCTTGCGCCCCTCGACCATGACTTGGCGCACCGCCTCGATGTTTGCAGGCTTCCACCGCGAGCCCATATGGGCCTTGAGCGTGTCGAAGTCCTGCGGTGTCAGTCGCTCTTTTCGTCGCATGGCTTTGCCTCGATCTAGCCATAAGTCACTAACTCCCATCTTGTTAGCCGTCCAGGTTGCCGCCTGGAATACTCACAGAATAGGTTAATTTTTGACTTGAGTAAACAGATTAATCCAAACGGCGGATAACCGGTGGTCAAGCTGGTATGACGGGATTTTCTTTCCGTAGTCGCGCTGTCTTGGATCACCTGGCCAACGCACAAGCCTTGCGGGTTTGGTGTGGGGGGAAATGTCTCTACGGTGTGTCGAATCACTCCCCATTAGCCACCGCACTATGCTTTATGGGGGGTCATCAAAGGCTAAAAGCAGCTGCCTTGGGCGTCGCTTACCGCGCCGCCTAGGGGCAGGTATCTGATTGGCACCATACTTAACATCACTAATTTTCCCGCCCTGGCCTGGTTCTGGCTGGTCATTCGGGGCGGATCTGGCCGCCTGGCTAAAAGCGCCGGCGTTGAAGGGCACCACGTTGTTAACGCGGACTTCGGTAAGGATGTGTCGATAGGTGGCCACCGTCTGCCTGGTAACACCTGCAAGGCTCGCAATGGCCGCTTGAGCAAGCGGCTTGCCCTGCTGCAATAGGATGCGACACGCAGCACGGATCTTGGATTCTGTGGCCTTGTGGCGCTCCTGGTGGGTTCGTTTGGCCGCCAGGCGTTGTCGCTCGACCAGGGGAAGGCTTTTGTCTAGCTCCATCACGCCACGGTGGCACCGGCTGTTGCCTGTGTACTTGCTCCAGGTCCACCGGGCGACGGATTTGACCGTTGACCGGATCGAGGACAACGGTAAGTCAGTGATAAAAGAGCCACGCCCGCCAAAGCGGTTAGCGTTGTGTGCGTGAGCAGTTAAGCGCCGGACAAAGTGGTCATAGGAACCTTTATCGCGCTCTTGGTTGACGATGCTATAGGCGTAGAACCGCAGGTTCTCGAACAACATACAGTGCCGCGAGTGGGACGCCGCTTCGTAGTCTGGTCCTTTGCCCCATGGGGTGATCGGCTCCAGGTCTACGCACTCGGCCAGGTCGGCCAGCTCGTAGACGTGGTTATGCAGTTCTTGGGTCTGCCACCATGGATGGCCAGGCGTCTTAGCGACTGGGCCGCCATGGTAATTAGGATCGGCATCGAGCGCCGCCACAAAAGCCTTGTAGATGGCTTTCAGGTAGTTAATGGGCCGACTGCGTGCGTTGTCGGTAGTACATACCGGGATAATGGCGTAATAGAGGTGTGTTCCGCCTGTACGTCTATTGCGCACTATGAGATTTGGCGGCGGTAGCCCGGCGTCATCCCAAATCAGCGCGTTGTAATGATCCAGGTCGAAGATTAGCCACGACACCATGCCTTCCCGGTTGATCTGCATATACGGATAGCAGACGGCGTATTCACGCGGCAGGATGCGCGCAGCGGTTTTGTCATCGCTGCAACGGGGCAGGTAGGGGCATTCCTGGAGGACGCGATTAAGGGCGGTACCTTCCTGGAAAAAGCTCTGATTGGGCCGAGCGGAGACGGCTCTGTCTTTGACTCTTAAGGCCATAACTCACCGCCAGAACGGCGGTGAGGAGATAGACGGACGTGAAATAAATCACGGCTCATCTTGCACATAGCTGCGCAGGAATCCATACTCTCTTCACCTATACGGTGAGCACCACGACGAATCCGCCAAGATATCTAGTCGTTGGTGCTCTTTTTTTTTGCCCCGCCGTCAGTGGCTAGGGGTCTTCTCTCCGGCCTCGGGGCCGTCCAACTCCAGCTTGAACTGTGGATGCTCTATACCGGCGTCCAACTCGCTCAGATACTGCATAATCGCCTTGCGTAACACCGCTGAGGTGTTAGTGCCGCGTGCGCGCATGGCAGCGTCGAAACGGCGCTTTATGCGGTCGTCAACCTTCGTAGCCATGATGGTTTGCGCGTGTGCGGTCATAGTCTTTTCGTTTCCGGGGTTATACCGTTTAACTCAACGCCTAAATCTAGTGGTTAAACCGCTTAACGTCAAGACGCCCAGCAGTGGGGCTGTTTTCATTTCCCGGGCCAGATGGTGTGCGTGCGGATTCTTGGTTTGTACAATCCACAAAATTGGATTGTACAAACCAGCAAAGCGGGGGATTGAATAGCAGGTGCGGCACCTTGCCCGGGAAATGAAAACTGGCCCCGAAGGGCCAGTCTTGTTAGTGGACGCTTACAGCGCTGTATCCGCTGCCGCATTGTCGGCTGTAGCCATCGTCGTGCGTGACAAAAACGCTCTGTGCTGTAGGGCTTTCCTTGCCCCGCAGGCGGTCGCTGTGGTGGTTGATCGCGGCGTTAATCTCGCCCTGCAGGCTGTCACCGCAATGGCTGCTCATGAAGGGTACATACGTGGCCCACAGGCGGCCGGAACGGAATTCCTCAATCGTAGGCTTAGCAATGCCAGCCTCGCGGAAATTCTGCGGATACTTGCGGAAAACGCGGTCAATACCTTGCTCAATGGCCACGTCCGAGAAAGAACGCCGGCAGTGGATGCTATCGGCGCCGAAGGATACGGGCACGCCGCCCACCAGGTGATAGATAGAACCCTTGTAGTCGATCTGCCCATCGAAGTACGAACCCTGGAAACGGCAGGTAACGGCCTCAACCTGTTTGATGTTCGGACCATCTGTCCACGCCACGGTGAGGCTCGCGCCGCCCGAGTAGGTATGACTGCGCACGCTAAATTTCATGTCCGGGAACGCTTCTTTCAGCGCTTTGCGAACGAGCTTTGCGGTGTCAGCGGCGGTAAGATATTGAGTAGTCATGGCTTAACTCCCATCTAGTTAGCTGTGATTAGAAGCCCTGGTACGGTTGCCGCCGTCCGGGGCTTCGTCGCTTATGCAGCCTTTCGTCTGCATGGGTCCATTATACTGCCGCCATATCTGGTAAGTCCATACTTTTCTTTACCTTCTGTCGGGTGTTAAGGTGTTTCTGTCAATGCGGAAATTTGTTTTCCGTAGTAGCATCTTTTGATCTTTTGTCGGAGGACTCCCATGGAAAAGTCAGACATAGACAAGGCGCGCGGCATCGAACTGGAAGCCGTCTTGGAAGGATTCGGAGCGATCCGCGACCCCGCAGACCCAAAGCGGAATTGGAAAACCCACGCCGGGCGGGTGACGGTCACGGACGAAAAGTTCTACAACCACGATGCCGACAAGGGCGGCGGTGGGGCAATTGACCTGGCCATGCACCTGGGCGGTTTCGGTTTCAGAGATGCCGTGGCCTGGCTCGGCGGCACTCATGGCCGCGAAGCAGCCGTACAAACCTACCAGGCCGAGGCGCGGCATCAGGCAACCCGTATCCTGGACTCGACACCCAAACCCAAATTGGAAATTCCCGAACCGGACCCGAAAAAGCTGGCTAGGGTCATGAATTACTTAACAAATACCCGAGGCATCCCGGAACAAATTGTCAATACGGCAATCGACAAGGGACGACTTTGGGCAGATAAGTTTGGCAATGCTGTTTTCGCCCTTCGCACGTTGGACGGGAAAATGTCCGGTGCGGAATTACGGGGGACTTACAGCAAGCCCTTCCACGGTATCCGTGGGGATCGCGGTCTGTACTTCACCGGTAAGGCCGCATCGAAACTGGCGGTGTTTGTAGAGTCGTCAATTGAGGCCATGAGTTATCAGGCGCTGAACCCCGAAGCGCTGGTGATCGGCACCGCAGGCAGTACCCGTGACATTCTCCAGGGAGCGGCTAAACACCTGGAAGGCCAGGGCTACAAGATCGTAGACGGTTTCAACGCAGACAAAGCAGGTGATCGGCTTGGGGACCGGCTCAAAGAGGCTGTGAGCCAAGAGGTTGAGCGTCAACGCCCGACCGCTGGGAAAGACTGGAATATTGAGCTTAAAGCCCAGCAGCGCGCAGCTGCGAAGGAGAACACGCCGGGAAAGCTGGAAGCTGAACCGGAACGGTAAACAACTATACGATATTCACATTTACACTTATCGTAAAAGTGTTGCAGCAGAAAGGGCATTGCTGTAGGGTCAAACCACAGTAAAGCAATGTCCGGCCTGCCGGACCAGGGAGAGGTTATGAAGCTGGCACCACTCGCGCTCTTAGCGGCCATATGCGCATCTGCCGCGCTTCCAAGCGCGGCGTATGCTGAAAGCTATCCAGTCGTCGGCAACGACGTGCAGCAAGATCGCGACGCGCAACGTCGCGCAATCTTAGCCAATGAGCTGACTACGGAACAAAAATCCCTCGATCAAGCGAACGCCGATCTGGCCGCCGCCATCAAGGCTCAAAAGTCACCCGAAGAAGTGCAGCAGATCGCTGCCTCGGTGCAGAGCCATAAAACCAACATCGAATCGCTACAGCGCGAGTTAGACGGTCAGGCCGGGAAGGTAGCCCGGCCCCGTCGTCCCGCGTTTGTCCCGCAGACGGCCCCGCAGGGCCAGGCGGACAGCCCCCAAGCACCGGCAGATGTCCCTTATTGGGACGTGTACAAGCGCAAACAGAACGTGCGCGCAGCATCCCCCGAAGACGATCAGGACAGCGGGGCAGCCCTGGAAAAATCACCCGAAGCCGGTGACAAGGAGGCCAGTTCTGGAGCCACAAACTAGACACAACCGAAGCGGCAATATGCCAAAGGGTGTGGCCACGATGTGTGGCGAGGTGAAGCCGAAACAATCCGAAAAGGATACGATAACGGCCCAACACTCAACACACGAGGCCACTGAAATGACGTCCATCTATGAAGACCAGCTAGAGGACAACGCCAAAAATAAGGCCATTAAACAGTTCATTTTGAGGGAGGTAAAAGAGGAACAGAAATTCAGCCTGATAGTGGTTTTAACCTGGAAGGATGGCGAAAACACTCTATTCAATGCGAGGAAGCAACCACGACTCTGGCCGAACTTGAACACCCTGGCCAGCTACATACGGGGGCTTGATTGCCCCAATGCACCGATAATCCTGGAGCTTGACTATGACAGTACAGACGACTCATGAAACCCCAACCCGCCCTGTAGCAACTCGCCGCCTCCTGGCGTTCGTGGCCGCTGTTATCGGCTCGATCTTCCCGGCGCTGGCCATGGCAGCAAACCCGTTTACCACCGGTGCGACTGGACTGTCCGCCGACACCTTGGCAATGCTGACCCCCGTCGCGGGTATCGCGGTGATGGTCGTAGGTGCCCTAGCCTTGTTTGGCAAAATTCACTGGATGTGGCTCATTGGCGTAGTCGTCGGCATCGTCTTGCTGTTCGGTAGCGACCAGATTGTCACCTGGATTCGCGGCCTGTTCGGCGTGTAACCGAGCCACACCAAAGCGAGGCCCCACATGGATAAGAACGACGGAATCCTAGTTGATACCTTGTTCGTGGGGCCTACGCGTCCCACGATGCGCTGGGGAGTCACCTGGCAAGCCTTCATCATCAACATGGTGTTCACCATCGAATGTTTCGTACTCACGAAAAATTTGTTGTGGCTGCTGGCCTTCATCCCTATTCACCTGATGCTGTATTGCATCTGTCTCTACGACCCTCGGGCGTTTGAACTGATCTACCTATGGGGTAGGACTAAGGCGTTTGCGTTCCTCGGTAACTTCTATTACTGGCGCGCCGCTACATACAGTCCCCTTGAGTTCAACGTCGGAAAGAAACTGAGTAAGCGCAAATTGCGCAAACTCCAGAAAAGGGGATTGCTATGAGCTTTGCCGAGACTTTGAGGAAAAAGGTTATCAAACATGAGCCGCCAGTTGCTGAGCGGCTCCCGTTTGAGGTCCACGTAGATCGCCACACGGTGATGACGAAAAACCGGGATTATATGCAAGTAATCCGCCTAACCGGTGCAAGCTTTGAAAGTGCCGATGACGAGCAGGTTAATATCTGGCATAAGCGTCTTAACGCGTTACTCAAGAATATATCAAGCCACAACGTCGGCGTGTGGCAGCATATTATCCGGCGCAGGGAACATAGATTTCCTCCAGGTGAGTTTCCAGAAGGGTTTGCCAAAGACCTGAATGATAAATACTCGTCTCGGCTGTCAGACGAGAAACTACGCGTCAATGAGCTTTATTTGACAATCGTTTACCGCCCGTTCCCCTCCGCTATTGGCAGCGCCATGTTTAACTTGGTGTCGAAGGCGGACAAATCCAGCCGCCAGGCCGAGCGCGAACAGGCGGTAGAGAAGCTGGATAAGGTCGTTCGCCAGGTCATGCGAACGCTGCGCCGCTACGATGCCGAAAAACTGGGCATATACAAACATCAAGGCGTCTACTGCTCTGAACCCATGGAATTCATGGGTTTCTTGCTGAATGGGCGCTGGCAGCGTGTCGCAATTGGCCAGGCACCGCTACGTAAGCTCCTGCCCGCTTCGCGCCCGTTCTGGGGTAATGAAACGGTCGAGGTTCGCGGCGCTACCAGCACCTATTTTGGGGCCATGCTGGGGATAGGCACTTATCCCGCCGAAACCGGCCCGGTGTTCCTTAATGAATTGCTCAATGCACCTTATGACTTCGTATTGACGCAATCCTTTAGCTTTATCAAGCAAGAATCCGCACGCCGGACCATGCGCATAGCTCAAAGCCGCATGGAAGCCGCCGAAGATGATGCAACATCGCAGATCGATGAAATTGACGATGCACTTGACGACTTGGCATCGCGGCGCATCGTTATGGGTGAACATCATTTCAACTTGTTCGTTAAGTCCGATACGGTAGAAGGGCTTAATGACAATGTGGCGGACGCGATTGATATTTTGGGTGATACAGGCATGACGCCTGTTCGTGAAGACTTGGCCATTGTGTCGGCTTTTTGGGCGCAATTCCCTGGTCAGTTCAAGGACCGTCCGCGAGTATCAGACATTAACAGCAAAAACTTTAGCGGTTTCGCTCCGCTGCATAACTTCCCATCTGGTCGTTTGACAAACAACCATTGGGGGGATGCGTTAACTATGTATATGACTACAGCCGGAACGCCCTATTACTTCTCGTTCCATTCCTCTGATCCGCAGGATAAGAACGACGTTAAAATTAAGGACGTCGGGCATACGATGGTGCTCGGCCCTACCGGCTCAGGTAAAACCGCTTGGGTGGCATTCAACCTGGCGATGCTTACCAAGTTCGGCGCAACGTGCGTGCTGTTTACGAAAGACCGGGATACGGAAATCATCATTCGTGCCCTCGGCGGGCGGTACTATCCGGTTCAAAGCGGCGTGCCGACCAATTGGAACCCGTTCCAGTTGGACAAAGACAACCCTATCACCATGCCTTTCCTTAAACGTCTGACGCTCTACCTTGCGGCGCCGCAAGGGAATGTAGACGCACTGGACGTTACCGATGTGGAGCGGATCGAGGCGGCTGTTAACTCGGTACTGCGCAAAGATCTGGAACACCGGCGCTTGGGCCGGGTGCTTGATTTCCTGGACGTGGATTCGATCATCTACAAGCGTCTCCAGCGTTGGTGCTATGCGCGTCGCGCTGGCCAACCTGATGGCGAAAACGCCTGGGTGTTCGACAACAAAACCGACACGCTGGCCGGGTCACTGGGCGATGCGCTCATTACAGGCTTCGACGTAACCGCGTTTCTGAACAGTGACGAGCTGCGCGCCCCGATCAATATGTACCTCTTTCACCTGGTGCAGTCGTTGGTAGATGGTCGGCGGTTCGCCCTGTTCATCGCTGAATTCTGGAAGGCGCTGGGTGACGCGCCGTTCCAGGACTTCGTAGAAGATCAGTTGAAAACCATCCGTAAGAACAATGGGTTCGTTGTGCTGGATTCCCAGTCGCCAAAGGACGCGCTCAAAAGCCCAATCGCGCACACCCTGATCGAGCAGACGCCAAACAAAATCCTGTTCCCCAATGACAAGGCGGATTACGAGCAATACAAGACGCTCGGCGTATCTGACCGGGTGTTCCAGCTTGTGAAAGAGACGGACCCGGAGTCCAGCCGGATCTTCGTGTTGCAACAAGGGCACAGTTCTGTGGTCTGCAAGTTCGACATGGAAGGTATGAAGTTTGAACTTGACGTTCTGTCGAGTAAGAAACACACGGTCGCCATGGTCGACGCCTTGCGGGCTGAATACGGCGACGAGCCAGAAAACTGGCTACCACATTTCAAAGCTGCGGAGAGAAAATCATGATGAACTTCAAACGCATCACCGTTGCCATCGGACTGGCCACCGCGATTAGCTCGGGGGCCGCCCATGCCGATATCGTGCCTGTTATCGACGCCTTGGCCATCGAGAAGGCCATTGCAAACGGCGTCATTCTGAGCAACCAGCTGACCGAGATAAAGAACAACCTTGACGTGGCCAAGCAGCAATATGGCTCGTTGACCGGCAATCGCGGCATGGGCGGGCTTATGTCCGACTCGCCGCGAAATGGCCTACCTGATAATTGGGATGAAAGCATGGCCCTGTTGAACAGCAACAGCGGTCCGACTTACGGCGACTTGGCCACATCGGCTAATCAAATTCGTGAGTCGCAATCTGTCCTTTCTTCTTCCGAAGCAGCGTCTTTGTCGCCACAGATGCAAAGCTATCTGTCAAACATGCGCAACATGAGTGCGAACCAACAAGCTCTTGGCCAGGCGGCTTACAACAACTCCGCGACACGTGTGCAGACCTTGCAACGCCTTTCCTCCAGTATCAATTCTTCAACTGACCCGAAAGCGATTATGGACCTGCAAGCTGTTGCGCAGTCTGAACAGGCCAAGTTGCAGAACGACCAGGCGCAACTACAAAGCGTACTGCAACTGACGCAAGCGAATGATGCCGCAGCGCGCCAGATGCAAAACGAAATGCGCATGCAGGTTAGCGGGAGTAACGACAGTTTCCCCGCCTTGGATACCTCGATTCCTAACAACTGACTACGGAAAGAAAACATGAAACGGTTTTTTGCTCTCGCTGCTGTCCTGGTCTGCCTCTCGGGTTGCTGGGACGAAAAAGATAAGGTGGTTTGTGACGCTGAATGCCGGGCCGAAAGGTCCGGTGAGACTTCTTTCCCAAGTCTGGATACCAGCGCCCCGGACTCGTTTAAAAAAGCCCCTGCAAAGGGGCAATAACTCGGAGTCCAGGCTATGGCTACGCAAACCTATACGCAGGTGCTGACGTTCGTAGACGGGATGACCAACGCGTTCATTACGCAGAACGTCGTCGCCGTCGCCAACGCTATTGCACCTGCGGTAAACACCTTACTGGCCGTATACGTCATGTTTTGGGGCTATGCGTTGCTGAGAGGTGGCACAAAAGAGCCCATGATGGATGGCCTACAGCGCATCTTTAAAATGGTTATTATTCTCTATGTCGGCTTTCAGTTCGCCGCATACAACCAGTATGTCGTTAACACATTTAGCGTAGCCCCTTTGGAGCTTGGACAGTCGTTCTTCGGTGCCTCGGATACCAGCACCATTTTTGGTTCGCTAGATAGCATCCTGGGTAAAGGTTTTGAAGCCGGTAAAAAGTTTTGGGACCAAGCCGGTATATTGGTCGGTGACCCTGGCATGTATATGGTCGCTATCCTGGTTTGGGGCCAAACGATATTGGTAACTGCCTATGCGTGCTTCTTGATCGTCGGTGCCAAAATCGCATTGGCTATCATCATGGCAATCGGACCGCTGTTCATCTTCTCGCTGATGTTCCAATCTACATCCGATTTCTTTAGCCGCTGGGTGCAGCAACTCGCTAACTATGCCCTAGTCATCATCATGACCATTGCCGCGAATGCTCTAGTGATGACCCTGTATGAGCGTGCATCGACCGGTGCGGCTGCAATCACCAATACCGCACAAGTTAGCCAGCTGTTCCCGTTCCTGGTAACTGGCGCGATTTCCCTTCTGTGTCTGGTGCAGATTCCATCAAAGGCGGGGGGCTTGGCCGGTGGGGTGTCGTTCAACTCCTACGGCGCAGGTCGCCTGGCTGCACGCTTCCTGACTCGTTCTCTACGTTCGCTCATGCCTCGCCGCCGTCCCCGCGATCCGAACCGCAACCGCGATAAGAAGCGGCCACGGGGTGGCCAAATCAAGGTCTGACCGCTGGTCGCGTTTACAGGGAATCAAGGCATGGATGCCGTCCTAGATACGGAAACGCCTTTTCTGCATAGACGGAACATAGTAAAGTGTTGCTATGTATCCGTCTTTTTTGTGCGTGTGAGGAAAGCAAAAATGAAGATCGTTTTACGTCTACTTGCCCTGACCGTCGTTGTAGCCGCCGCTGGGTGCGCCCATCAGCCCCCAAGCTGCGACGGCAAGGACCGCCGCCCAATCAACGCTGACCGCCAGGCCGGAATTACGTTCCCCAGCTGCGGCCAGGCTCTCGCCCTTAATGCTTTCGACCTGGGAGACGGCTAATGGAAGTCCGCAAAAAGCGTAAGCACTCCGACACTCCTAGAACCGCAGGTGACGAAGCAGCGTTACAGCGGTTCCTATCGACCATTCAAGAGTTCGTGGAATCTCACGACGACATACAGCAAATCCTCCAGGCATCCCAGTCCTGGGCTGATACCGAAGTCGAACGCAAAGACAAAATGATCAAATGGTCATTCCGCGTTGCGGGTCTGGCTGTTGTATTCGCTTTCGGTAGTCTTTGGGTTGCTCATCGAGCCGTTGAAACGGCAATGGTGCCTCCACCGGCCCCGCAAGTTCTCGTCATGAACGAAACGACGGGCGCTATCAACCCATTGCGCTCGCTGGAAGAAGTCAAAGACAAGTTTGAAGATGCGCTGTTGCGGCGTGCACTTAACACCTTCGCGGTTTGCCGTGAACGCTATATCAAGGATATGGCGGAAAGTGATTATTTCTGCGCCGCCGCTTTTATGTCGCCACAGTTGCAATCCCAGTGGGGTAAATACTGGGACACTGAAAACCCGGATGGCCCGCTGAACGTCTACGGCAACAAGGCGACCGTCAAAGTTCAAATTGAAACAATCTCGCCTCGGGAGAACACAAAAGGGATTGTGGATACAGCCCAAATCCATTTCAAACGAACTGTCACAGCCAATGGCATTCCGACTGTAACTTATTGGATTGCTGATATTGCGTTTCAGATGGTGAATCTGCCTAAGTCTGAGGAGCAACGCCGGGTTAATGATATTGGCCTACAAATCACCCAGTACAACACGAACCAGGTGTTGACTGCGCCAAATCCAACAGCCCGCCGCCAGGGTCAAGCGGTCCAGTCACAACCCGCGCAACGCTCCGGTTTATCGGCTCCGGCCTATTCGCCAACTGATGGGAGGGAGTAGCTATGAAAATCGCCCCTATCGCGCTTGCAGTGCTTATTGGTTGCACCTGGAACTATCAAGCACACGCGGCATCAACGCCGGTTGCGTCAACCAAGGACAAGCGTATTCGATTCGTTGACTACGACCCTTACGACTATGTGACTGTGAAAGCCCGTATAGGTCGTGACACCCTTGTTATGTTCGCACCTGGCGAACGTATTTTGGACATGGGCGGCGGTTATACCGACGCTTGGAATGTTGGGGCGATCACAGCCGGAAACGGCTTTTTTATGAAGCCAGCCAGGGGTAGCCCAAACACCAATATTCACATTCTCACCAATAAGCGTGTTTATAACCTGGATATGGTGTTGGCCGGTCCTAAAGAAATTAACTATGAGTTCATCCAATACCGCTACCCGGAGGATGAACTGCAAAGCCGCCGCGCCAAGGGCCAAGCTGACTTGGTTAAGAAGATGTTGACCCAAGGTGATGGCCGCCACCAAAACGAAAACTGGACCGTCGAAGGCGCTACAACTATCGAGCCTGTCCGTGTTGTAGACAACGGTTTGGCTACTTACGTGACCTTCCCACCTCGGGCCAAAATTCCTCAAATTTACTACGAAAACGAGGAAGGCAAGGAAGTTATGGCTAACTACAACGTCAATGATGATGTTGTGGTTATTCACGATGTGAAAGCGAAATTTATTTTCCGTAGTGGCGAGCTTGTGACTTGTATTTATAACGAGTCATATGACCCACGCGGGGGTGATCGACCTAAAACCAAAACTCAATCGCCGCATGTTGAGCGTGTGTTGAAGGAGGCCGAACAATGAGAATGCCATGGAACCGCAGGGATGAAGTCGAAGAAGAAGAAGAGGATGAAGTAATCGAAGAACAGTCCATTCAAGGGGACCGCAAGATTGCCTCCGTCAACAAAGGTATGCGGGTTCAAGCCCGTGTTACCAATATTCTTGCCGGTGTATGCATCTTGGGGTTTGCTGGCTGGCTGCTGTTCACCTACTACGCCGGTCTTATCAAAGAGCGCCAGGAGCGTAAAGACCGCGACGTAGACACTACCCAAACAGCCAACGCCCAGTTGCCACCTCTCAAGGTCGGCGCGCTGGATACGCCCGCCAGTTCGCAACAGGGCGGCCAGGCCGCACCGCCGCCGCCTAACGTCAACGCAAAGGGCAGCAATGGCCAGCCGGTGAAATCGCCGGCGCAAATCGAACGTGAAGAACGCCTGGCGTCCTCGGTGAAATTCAAGCTCGATGGTACCGGTTCGGCATCGACCGCTGCCGCTACTGCTGGCCGTGCTGGTGGACAACCGGGCGGCCAGTACCAGGCCGTCTCTGGACAAGCTGGTCAGGGTGGCCAGGCTAACCCTGGCGATCGTCTGTCGCAGTCGTTGCAATCAGCACAGATGGACCCCGTTGAAGCCTACCGACTGGGCGACCCTGGGTTAATGGTTTATCAGGGTGAAGCTATTGGCTGTACTGTTCGTCCAGCCCTGGACTCGTCACTGGTAGGCATGGTGCAGTGCGTCCAAAACGATGACCTGTGGTCTGCCGATCACAGCGCCATTGTGGCCGAGCGCGGCACCATCTACACCGGCCAGCAACTCATGGGCCTGGCTCGCGGAAATCGGCGCCTGCCGATTGTGTGGACCCGTGGCCGCACTCCAATGCCAAACAATGTGGCGTTCAACCTGAGTTCCGCGGCTACCGATGAACTGGGGCGTACTGGCGTCACCGGCGACATTGACTATCACCTTGCCGAACGCTGGGGGCCTATTGTCGCGCTGAGCATCATCGACGACGTAGGCGCGTACCTGGAAGCGACCCAGCAAAGCAACGATAGCCAGAACACCACTGTCAACCTGGGCAATACCCGTAGCGGCGGGCAGGACTTGGCCACCGAGATTTTCAAGGAAGCCGCTAATATCCCGAACACTCTGACTCGTAATCAAGGCGCGAACATTTATATCTATGTAGCGCGGGATATTGATTTCGGCAAAGTCTATAGCCTGGAGTACAAAGAATGACGGATAACAACGACGGACTGCACACGGTCGAAATCCATCTTGAGGTACTGAACGAGTACCTCAACGGGGATTATAACGAACTCTGCATCAACAAGCCGTTCGAGCTTTGTACTTACACCCATGGGCATTGGGAGTACATCCAGATGCCAGAACTTGACTACCAGTGGTGTGAGGAACTTAGCCGACTGGTGGCGAATTTCTCGGGCCAGCCTCGCGAACCAATCATCAGTGCTGAACTACCGGCAGGGCAGCGGATAGAAATTACTCTGCCGCCTGTAACAGAAACCCCAAGTATCACAATACGCCTTCCCCCCAAAGGGAAGGCTTTCACACTAGAGGAAATTATCAGCTTTGGTAGTTTTGAGCGTACCCAGTGGGTTCAAACACGCGGTATCAGCGGAGAAGTACGGACGGAGCTGAACCGCGAACTGACTGTAAAAGAGCGCACGCTACTTGAATTGTTTAAAGCGAAGGATGTGGTCGGGTTTCTTTGCACCGCCGTGCTGGAAAAGCAAAATATATTTTTTGTCGGTGAAACAGGCTCCGGCAAAACTGCGTTGATGAACGCACTGGGGCATAAGATCCCCGAAGCCGAACGTCTTATTACCGTAGAAGATACCCGTGAATCACGGCTGCCGCACCGTAACCAAGTAAACTTGAAGTTTACTAGGAGTACAGACGCGTCGGAAAAACTGCGGGTAAAAGGCGTGCTGGCTTCTACGCTGCGTCAGTTCCCAAGTCGAGTGCTGTTAGCTGAGATTCGCGGTGATGAAGCGTATTTCTTCTTTCAAAATGTTGTGAACAGTGGCCATCCTGGCACTATGGCGAGTTTTCACGCCAATAGCCCGAAAATGGCATTTCGCCGAATGGCCAATATGATCCAGGCTAGCCCGGAAGGGAGCCAACTATCTCAAGATTTAATCATCAAAGACCTGTATATGCTCATTAACATCGTGATTCAGTGCGAACGCGATGAAAATGGCAAACCGTATGTAAGTCAAATTTACTACGATCCTGAATACGCGATCCAGGTGGCGGGTTAAGGAGGTTATATGCTGCTGAACGAACTGGACAGTTTCAATGCCAAGGTAAAGGCCTTTACGGTGCTTGGCATTATGGGCGTCGTGCTCGGGTTGTATCTAGCTGGTTATTGGTTTCTCTGGAAAATTGGTGAGCCACCATTCAATGCAACACCCAAGACCATCATTGACTACTGGGTTTACTACGGTACTCAACCACAGGTTAAGAAGTGGTTGAGTATCTGCACAGTGGCGGGATTCATCCCGCCACTTATCGTGATTGGGATATGCGTTGCCCCCATCAACCGTAAGTTGCACGGTGATGCGCGGTTTGCCAATACCGCCGAAATAAAGCGGAACAAGTTGCTTGGCGAACACGGCTTCATTATCGGTAAATGGCGTGGCCGCTTCCTTATGCTCTCGGGCCAGCTGGGCGCGCTCCTATCTGCGCCGCCGCGCTCCGGTAAGGGCGTTGGTGTGGTGCAGCCGAACATGCTTAGCTGGCCTGATAGCGTGGTTTTGCTGGACGTGCGCAAGGAATCCTACCGGCTGACCTCGGGGTTTCGGCAGACCTTCAGCGACGTATACCTGTTTAGTCCCGTAGATCCCGAAATGCGCACCATGCAATGGAACCCGTTGGACTATGTGTCGGACGATCCAATGCTGCGCGTCAATGATCTGCAAAAAATAGGCAATATGCTTTCACCCGATCCGGCAGACGGTGACCCATTCTGGCCAGCCTCTTGCCGCACGTTGTTCCTGGGGTTGGCACTGTACGTCTTTGAAACCCCAAACCTGCCCCGGACATTCGGGGAGATTGTCCGGCAAATCATGTTCGGTGAAGGGGAAACCGTTGGCGAGCACTGGAAAGAAATCATTGAGCAACGCGACGAATCTGCAATGCCGCTTAGTTCAGCGTGCAAGGCAGCGTTGTATGACTTCATTTTCACCAGTGGCAATACGCAATCGTCTATTCGTAAAACCTTTACGGCAAAGTTGGAATTATGGCTTAACCCATTGGTTGATGCTGCAACGTGCCGTAGCTCCGTTGACCTGCGCTTACTACGGAAACAAAAAATAACCATCTACCTGGGTATCCTTCCGAAAGACTTGGATTATCTGTCTCTGCTCTTAAACCTGTTCGCGCAGCAGATTCTAGAGTTGAATATGGATGAAATGCCAGAAGATAATCCCGAGCTGAAATATCAATTGGCGTGGATTATGGACGAATTCACCGCACCAGGGCGCATGCCGGTAATTGCCAAAGCTATCGGTTATATGGGCGGCTACAACATTCGTCCGTTCATTATCGTTCAATCTATCTCCCAGTTGATCGCCACCTACGGTATCGAGGTTGCCAAAACGATCATTGAATGCTTGGGTGCCGAAATCGTATTCGCTCCTAAAAACAAAGAGCATGCCCGCACCGTTTCAGAAATGCTCGGCGACACTACAGTTAAAGCTAAATCTCATTCACGTCCGAAGTTTGACCTGAAAGGTGGATCGACGAATACGTCCGAGACGAAACGAGCGTTACTTCTCCCCCAAGAGGTACGCCAGATTGGTAAGAAGCGCCAAATTATCTTTGTCGAAAACATGAACGCCATTTTGTGCGAGAAAGTTTTCTATTATAAGGAAAAGGTTTTTAAGAAACGGTTGCTTCCGCCGCATGTTCAATCAGTTGCAGAATATACCCCCCCTGCTGCGAGAGTGGCGAAACCGAAGCCCAAACCGGCCAAAGAAGAAGTTACAGAAGTTGATGGCCAGTTGGTTAAGTACGTTGATCGGGAAATTGTTGCTGATGACATTGAAACCATAGATAAACTGTCCCTCACTGATTATAATATTGACTTCGAAAAAATCGAACTACCGGAAAACGAACCTGCCACTGACGAGGAAATGCAAGAACTGTTTGGCTCCTTTATTAATTCAATCGCTGACTGACGCAGAAGGAACGTAACTTATGGCTACTAAAGCTGATAAAGAAGGTCTTGTAACGGCGCTGCGTGAAAACAACGTCGATACCGCATTGGCAATCATCGACTCGAATAAATCTCTGAGTGCGAACATGAAAGAGCCGCTAGATAATGGCGTGCCTCTTCTTCTTTCCGCCGTTCGTGGCCAACTTTCGACTGGCGAAAAAATCAATGGTCAAATGTTCCTGGAAGGACTGGTAGCACGTGGGGCAGACGTGAACATGCGTTTGCCTAGCGGAAAGACCGTTATGCACGATCCTGCGTTGACCCCGCAGGCGGCTAAGGTGCTGATCGAGGCCGGGGCCAACATCGAGGCGAAGGTTTCGAAATCGGACCTGGACGCTGGCCAGGTCAAGGGTGAAACCCCGCTCCTATCTGCCGTGAAGGCCGGTAATGCCGACGTGGCAAAGGCATTGATCGAGGCCGGGGCCAACGTCAATGCACGCGACCAGGACCGCATTACCCCCCTGCACGCGGCAGCAACCGCCAAGGATGGCCGCACGGCTAACCGCTTGATTGAAGCCGGGGCCGATATCAATGCCAAGACCGCCGACAAAGATAATCCTCTGTCGGCGGCCGACGCGCTCAAGCAGAACGGTATCCCCCTGATGGCCAAGGTTCCGGCTCCTGCTCCCGCACGCGAAAACAGCGTAGAGAGCGGCGTTTCCCGTGATGCTGAAATCGACCCAGAACTGTCCGCGCTGGTTGGCCAGCAACGCCAAAATTTGCGCACGGCTGCGCAGAATCCGCAGATGGACGCTACTGTCGTTCAGCAGCCCGCAGCTACGCCTGAGCTGGACAGCCAGGCCAAGGACTTTGCAAACCGACGCCGTGCGGATCTGGAAGCCCAGCGCGCCGCTCCAGTCCTGGAGTCGGCAGACGCTGAGGCACGTCTGTTTGCAGCCCGCCAGCGTGAGCGTGTACGCCTGGAGCGGGAAACGCTGGGCCTAGCTGAGCGCGCCCGTGAGCCGATTCCTCTGGCGGCCCCTGACAGCCGCGAATCAGCCGATGCGGGCCAACCCCTACGATTCAATAAAGAAGCCGTTACAGCGCGTGAGAAAGCCATTCCCGAGCACGTCAAACAACGGTTCGTGCAGGTGGACAACAAGTTCTATTTCCCCGACAAAACAGCGGCTTTCGATGACAAGGGCCAAAAGCTCGCCACTAAGAGCGAAAACCAGGAAGTGATTGCTTCCATGGTGGACATTGCTAAGGCGCGGGGCTGGGAGAAAATCACCGTTAAAGGCACCGAGGAATTCCGCCGTGCCGCTTGGCTGGAAGCCTCCATGAACGGCCTGGAAGTCAGCGGCTACCGTCCTACTGCTATCGAGAAAGCGCACCTGGCCAAGTTGGTCAAGGATACCGCCAAGGAAAACAGTCTAGAGGCTGGTACCGTGCGCGATAAGGACGCTGGCCAGCGTCCGACTAAATCACCTGCAGGTGATCGTCAGTCGCCAGGCCAGGCCGCCCCTGTCGCCGCTGTCGCCGCTGTCGCTGCCCTTAGCGCTGAACAGAGCAAGGGCGAACGTGGCCCCGATGTTGCCCGGCTCAAGGACTTCAGCATTCGCGACGGTGTGACGACTGGGCAACTGCTCGAGCACGGTAAAGCCCCTTACCAATTCAACGACAAGAAAGACCAGAGCTATTACGTCAAGGTCGCGACCGAGGCGGGCGAACAGGTGGTTTGGGGCAAAGACCTGGAGCGAGCCATGCGAGATAGCCAGGCCAAGCCTGGGGAAACCATCGCGTTGGAAAAGGTGGCCAGCAAGGACGTTACCGCCAAGGAAAAAGTATTCGATGACCAAGGCCAGCAGATTGGAACCCGCGAAATCGACGCGATCCGCAATACCTGGAAAGTGGGGTCGGTCGATAAGGCGCAAGCCTTCGTATACGGCGACCGCAGCGAAGTGGTCGGTAAGCACCCGGAATTGGCCCCGGCCTATGGCACCGTAGCGGCGGCGCACAAGTTTGCCGAACGCCAATGGCCGAACAACAAGGAAGAACAAGAACGGTTCGTAGCGGTCGCGCAGCTGGCCATGGCTGAACGCATCGCGCACGGCGATCCAGTACCGGCGCCTAAGATCCGCGAAGCCCAGCTGGTCAAACAGCAGGGGAAGGAACAGGAACAAGCGGAGCCACGTAATGCCAAGCAACGGGAGGCCGCCCGTTGAGGCGCCTTTCCTTTGCGTTCCTCCTGCTCTCGGTACTGGTTGCCCCTGGGGTGGCCAGCGCCGGGGCGCAGGCCGAGGAACAGATTTCCGCATCGGTTCGTGCGGGTTTAAGCCTGGCCGTCAGTGACCAGGCCGCCCCGGACGGATCTTTTCTTTCCGTAGCAGCGAAGGAAGCTTGGCTAGCTGCCCAGCTTCCTCGCTTGGTTGATTGGGTGCCAAACCCTGGCGAGCGGGAAAAGCTCTTGCTGGCCGTTCACTATGAGGCGATAAGAGCGGGCCTTGACCCTGAAATGGTCTTGGGTCTTCTGTACGTGGAAAGTCGGTTCCGCAAATATGCGGTATCCAGCGCCGGTGCTAGGGGCTACATGCAAGTCATGCCGTTTTGGCTGAACGTGGTTGATCGGCCTACCGACAACCTGTTTCACCTGCGCACAAACCTACGGTACGGCTGCGCAATCCTACGTCACTACTTGGATACCGAGGGCGGTGACTTGTTCTTGGCTTTAGGTCGGTACAACGGCAGTCGCGGCCAGCGCGAATATCCCGACCTGGTTCTGAAAGCTTGGAAGCAGTACCAGCTTCCGGCTAGGTCCGAACCTGCTACCCAATATGCCTCGGCAAAATAAAAAAGCCCCGTTATCCGGGGCTTTTTTCTGTGTTCGTATGCAGCTACTTAGAGTTGCATCCTGCGGCGATTTTCCTCACTAACCGCCGTACTGATTAAAGCAAGCAGACGCTCTACTGGCGCCTCTACGGCTTGGCCGAGATACCGCACAGGGCTTACGTCGTAGGTCTTGCCATTCGCCGCCACCTGGAGCACGTATTGCCAAGTGCTCACATCGTCGCCAATGGCAATGCCAGGCATTGGGTGGACTTCTTCGATAGACGACAGGCGAATCCAGCGACGGGCACCTGCGTACCGATCTGGCAGGCGCTTGTCCTCCGCTGGTGTTACCTGGAGCCAAATTGCCGGAGAACCTTGGGTAACTATGCCGTCGCCACCTAAACGGTCGAGAATCACGCCCATCACGCTTGCAAAGGTCTTGTCGCTCATGTCCCGGATTTCCGGTACCGACTCCGCAAGTTCTTCACGGCGGACCGTTAGCAGATGTTCGTAAAGGTCATCAGGAGATAATTCCCGAGGCGTGACCTTGCTAATGTCGTTCTTAATCGCGGTGATTACTTTGGTGGCTGTGGTCTGCCAACTGGTGGTTTCGTCTGTCATGCTTACGTTTCCTCTCCGATTAACTACAACATTTAGTGTCGATCGCCGTTGCCGGCAGCTGCTTTGAACACTAGATGTTGTGTATGGCTCCCTGGCGTTCGCCGGGGCTATTCTGCCTTGTTCCACCGTTCAAACGCGGCGATGATCGCCGGATTGATATCAGCGGTGGCGGTAGAATCCTTGCGGAAATGCAGCATCAGGCCGAACAAATCGGCCATCAAAGCTGCGTCCGGATGTAGACAGTGGCCGTTGCCACTAGCGGGGTGCTGATCGCAACAACGCACCAACGCGTCTTGCAAGTCTGCACGGGTGATGATGCTGACAGTAACAGTCGCGGTCATGGCGGCTATCCTCATGAGGCTTTAATGATCCCTTCTCGGCCCATGCGCCCCGGGCCGATGGTCCTTGGCCTGGTTGAACGCAAACTGCAAGCTATCAAGGAATCGCGATGGCTGGAACGCGCAAAATGCTTGCACGTCTTCGGAAGGGAGCAGGGCTAAGTCACAAACTCGGGTGCCCTTTACGCGCTCTATAACCGCTGCTACCTGACTAGTAGGCATGGACAGCCCCCTTCTTGCGGAGGCTACGACGAACACGCTCTACGCAAATCTTGCCGCGTGCGTGCAAATCGACCCAGTGGGAACAACCGTTGATAGTGCCCTGGTAGATCACCTGGCCGTTCGCGTCCAGGACGTTAAAAAGCTGAGGTTTTGCGCGGTTCATAGATGCGTCTCCTAACAGAATACGCATTTATGATACGACACTTTTGGCAAAAGTGTCAGTGCAAATTACCAATAATCAGCTATTCAGATATTGATTTATTGTTGAGTTCAGCGCGAATGCGATAGACTGTGGCTATGCCTACATCGCAAAGCTTGGCGATATCGGCCATGGCCAGGTTCTCTTTCAGGCGCCGTTCAACGGCGGCCCACTTGGCCTGGTTGCGGCCCCTTCCCCCCACTGGCTCCCCTCTCCTTCTCTTGTTGGCCAGTCCCTCCCGTATTCGCTCCACACGCTTCTCCTGGTCGATCCTGGCTTGCGTGGCCATCAAGTCCAGTAACAGGTCATTGATAACCGAAAGGAGTTGGCTGGTAACGTCACTGCCTCCGATCAGCAGATGCGTAGTAGGCAAGTCCGCGACAACCAACCGCATGCCTTTGTCTTCGATCATTTGACGCAACCTGCGCCAGTCGGCACGGGATAGCCTGGACAGCCGGTCAACGCTCTCGCATAGCAACACGTCGCCCGGTTCCGCTTCATCCAGCAGCTTGGCCAATGCAGGCCGATCAATCTTGGTACCGGATATGGAATCCGCGTATACCCCAACAATAGATAGCTGACGCTCCGCCGCGAATTGTTCCAGGGCGAACCTGGCTCGTTGCTCGTCCTGGTCTTTGGTACTCGCCCGCAGGTAAAGGCGGCATTGACTATTTATCATTTGACCTCAACATTAAAAGCTTAACGATAACCTATCGTTAGACTAGGTATTTGCGGGCAAATGATAAATCAATCTGCGTTCTTTCGGCACTCTCGTTTGGGTAGACCTATTTAATAACGACACCGGCATGCCAGGGGCGATAGTCCACCTGGTCGCCGGGATTCGGGATGAGAACGCACGCTGATTAGCGGCAAGTTGCTTAGGAGGGTTACCCGCGCTTGACGGGGTGAGGATCTGGCAAGCGCGTGTTGAACTGTTCTGATACATGGGCACAGCCGATATCGACGCGAATGTCCAAGGCTTCGCCGGAATACCAAACATCACTGCCCTGGATTCGCACGGCTCGTTCGCGCAGCCACTGGTAACGATCCGCGATGCGCTCCAGTTGTTCCAAATACGCCGGGTCAACCTCGATCATGGACACTACGTCGTTAGCCATGGCTGCCTTCATTTTCTTTCCGTAGCAGCGCTGTATCCATGATTGGGGTTGCGCTGATTTCACCGTCTGCTGGCACGCCGAGAACAAGCCGCATCAGGTGGCCTTTGCGTTTGGAAAATTGATTCTGATAGCCAAACCGGATCAGGCCGAAACACCCCCCAAAAATCACAGCTGCCAATGACGCAGAGGCACCTAAAAGCGCTGTTTGCATAAAGAGTGCTGCTGCATCTGCTTTAACTTGGTCGTTGAACCACATAGGAGAAGATGCAGCGGTAAACAGGCCAAAACCGAACGCAGCGAAAGGGGTTAGCTGGGCAGCACAGGAAAGACCTCGAACTACGCAGCAGCCAAGCTCAATACCTTGAGCTAGCCATATTCTCTTGTCCCGCATCACGTTTTGATCGATCTTAGTCAGGACTGCACTTTCGATCTTCCCTACAGTGACGCCGTTAACCATTACATTCCAGCTGTCGATTTGTTTGTCCATTTACAAGTCTCCTTGCCGTAAGGCCGTTTCATGATTTGTTCGGAAATCTACATGCTCCAGCTCTATATCATCCCGTGGCGTCCCATAGTACGCGATAAGGCCATCACGCAAGGCAATGGCAGGGATGCCATAGCCACAATTGGAATGCTGCTCCACTAAACCGCCTTCATCCACCAGGCGCCATTCATAGCTGCCATTGGCCCCGTCGCCAAACACTTCAATGCTGAAACCGGAATCGCACTTTACGGTCATCAGCGTTTTAACGTCGGTGGTGTAATTCAAAGCAAGGAATTCACGGCGTCTCATGATCGACCTCCGAGGCGGTTTGCGATGGCTTGAGTTGCTGTCCGCGAATTTTACGTGCGCCGCTCCATACAAAGAAGGCACCAAATGCGATTGCGAACAGGTAGTAGCAGGACATTTTCAAATCCCAATCGGTCACGGTAGCCAGGAAGGCCCACAAGCCGAGTAGTGCCGTGCCGGTTCCTACAATGATGTTGATCCAGGCCAATACCACTTGGCCCATGCTGAGCTTCTGTTTCATGCTCCCTCCGGGGGTTAGGCGGTGCAAATCCATGCCCTACAGATAACACAAAAGTGCTCATACAGAAAAGCCATTTCTGTTAACGCTCTTTCTCGTCTCGATCTGGCGCGGTTTGCTCTTGACCGCGATCCTTCCCGCGACCTTCCTTGACCTTCTGAACAATGGCCTTCTTGATTGCGTGCCGCTCGGTTTCCGGTCGAGGCATTGAAGCCGCATGTTGGCGAATAGCTTGGGCCAGGTCCGCGTCCCCTTCCGCTTCATAGCTATTTGCGGCCTGGAGCATTTCACGCAGCGTCTTTTGCCGCCGGTTGATAATGGCTTTCTCCCACGGCTTTAACTCCGTGTCGCCATCATTCAATTCCTTCGCTGCTTGCTTAATCTTCTCGGCTTGAACAAGTGAAGCCCCGCGTTGTTCTAGGTGATATATAGCTGCGGTCTTGCCCTTCCTGGTAACACCTCGCACCGATCTTGGCGTAGCGTTGGCTTCAATGCCCCTATCTCTAAGCTGCTCTGCGAAGGTTTCCCGCCAGGCCTGCAAGGTCGCTTTGCGAATGTGTAGGCGTCTCCCGTCATACCCTTCGGCTTTGATGATTAAGTGCACATGCGGGTGTGGTGGAGCATCCTTGTGCGGGTCCGTTTCCGGGGTATGCAGAACCATTGCATATTGGTGTTTCCCGTAAAGCGTTTCCCGTGCAAAGCCCTGCGCCGCTGCCAGTACCTTCTGTGGATCTGTTCCAGCAGGCATGGACAGCACGACATTGAAAGCCTGTTTGAGTTTGCCCTGCCCCTTCGATAAGTCCATGTCCCAAGAGTCGAACAAGTCGCCCACTTGATCCTTGCCCCGGATCAGTTCGCCCTGGTCATTAACCATGTCGAGCTTTCCATTTCGGGATATGTAATCGAAGTGAGCTTTTACGTGCTGGCTCGTCTTACCGCCGCCCGATACCCGAACCATGACTTCAGGCACCTTACTTACCGTGCGCCAAGCCTGAGCCTTTGCCGCGCCCTTCCCTAGCGTCAGTCTCTGGCCTTTTGGCTTGCGGTGCCCAAAGGCGAATTCAATATTGTGTTCTTGATCGCGGGAGAACCCGCCCGCGTCATTGCTCGCCATCGTTCATCCCCCAATAGTCCAGGTTACTTTTCACCAGACGTTTGACGAACTGCCGGTGCAAGTCGATGACCTTGTGCATGGTTTCCCACTGCACAGCATGAGCCTGGTTTGCATGATCCAGGCTCACATTGAGAGCACGGGCAATCTGGTTGACGTTACGCCCAAGCGCCGAAAGCTGCATGGTCACTTGCCTTAGCTCCAGCAATTCTTTCTCGCTGAATCTCGGTTCACTTGAGAGATGCACGCGGAAAAGCTGGGCCAGGTATTTGGACCTTGACCAGCCCATTTCCCCTGCCAGTTGTTCCAGCGCCCTCCCTTCCGACGGCGCCAGTGGAACATCCACCCGTGCTTTCGCTTTCCCTACTTCGGCAGGTTCGGCCTTGGCAATCGCAGAAGGCTCGGGCGATGGCCTCTGTAGAAATGCCTCCACCAGCTTTTCCAGCAGCGCGGCTGTCGTCATGTTCAATGACGCCGCTCGCTCGTCAAACAGGCTTTTCGTGTCTGGCTGTATCCGCGCCGATAGGAGCGGTTTCTTTGATGGCATGGCTTCTGCCCCTCCCGCAGTTCGAAGAACGAGGACCGCAGGGCGCATAGCGCCCGAGGACGTGCGCACCGAAGGTGCTGCACCTTTCGACGATTAGTCTATCCTGCATTAGCTCCTACACCAAGCCACTTTTTTGCCATGGCAAAAAAGGGCATCCACCTCTACGGAAACGTAGAGGTGGCAATCGCGGGATAGGCTTTTGGCCGCGCAGAGCGCGGCCCGCCCCCCCGCCTGGTCGCCTGCACCATTTTTTGGATTGTACAAACCAGAACCGATAGCGCTGCCTGGTCGTCGCATTTGCTACTACGGAAAACAAATTTCGACGGCGGGCGCGGATCTGGTTTTTGATCTCCCCGAATCGAGCGCAGCCGGGCCGGTGGGGGGCTTCTGAGGTGGCGTTGTGTCGGGTTGGAAAACTTTGTCATGACAAATTTTTGGTTTGTACATACCAAAATAATGGATTGTACAAACCAAACATATGCTATAATTGGTTTGTACAATCCAAAGGAGATTGGCCAATGATGATTCCCACGAAAGACGCCTATGACGAACTAGACCGAGCCTACGCGCATTTCAACGCGGAGCTATTCAACGGCCAGTTGCCTCCCTGCCTAATCACGCTCCAGCGCGAGAAAAAGACCTACGGCTATTTTTCGGCTGAGCGTTTTTTTAACCAGGGTGACAAATCGACTACCGATGAAATTGCGTTGAACCCGGCATATTTCGGAATCATCCCTCTGAAAGAGGTGATGCAAACGGTGGTGCATGAAATGGTGCATTTGTGGCAGCACCACTTCGGTAAGCCAGGCCGCCGCCGCTATCACAACCGGGAGTGGGGCGACAAAATGAAAGCCGTGGGTCTGATGCCCAGCGATACCGGCAAACCAGGGGGAAAGCAAACCGGGGAACGTATGGCCGACTACCCCATAGAAGGTGGGGCATTCGAACAGGCTTTAGAAAAGTTGCTGGCCACGTCCTTCAAAATCACCTGGGCTGACCAACGTCCTGGGCGTCATGTACCCGCCGAACTCCTGCAAGCTGCTTTAGAAGGGGCGGTGGACGGAGTAGACCCGGAGAACATCCAGGCCCCCGAACTGACGGAACCGGCACCATCCAAGCAGACCCGCGCCAAATATAGTTGCGCCTGTGAAACCAAAATCAACGTATGGGCCAAGCCTGGCTTGCACCTGATCTGCGGGGAATGCTCACAGCGATTCCAAGAGGTTGAATAGCCCGGCAACCTCGCCGGGCGACGCTTTAGCCTATACCCTAATGTATATATGTGTTAGGGTATAGCTATAGACCCCTGAGAAGCCGCCATGCAGATTCCAGAACGCGAAGCCCTGTTGCACGTCTATGAAACGGAAGTCAAAGCCGCTTATGACGAACTGCTGGAACGGTTCCTGTTCAACCGTAGCGGTGGCGTTGAGACGTTACGGCATATAGCGGGGCGGTGTGGGGCCCAGGTAGCAGCCGCGCACAAGCGTTGCAAACGAGAGCTAATGTTTGCGGCACTCAAAGCCGCCCGCGACGATGGGTTAGACATAACCCCAACGGTCGCGGAGCACCTATGCACCCGGCTGATAGGCCGAGGGGTTGCGCTGCGTGCCGCTCTAGTGACTTTCGGCACACCTGGTCGGACAGCGGCGACGAAATCCACCGTCGGCCAGGCAGACTTAGCCGACTTCGAAGCCGCGCTAGCCCCGCAGGTACAGTCGCTCATAGATGAAATGACGACGATCCGCGAGCGGTACAAGGATGAGTACGACGACCGCGCAAGAGAGGCCGTGAAGAAATCTAAATAGAGTGCCAGTGCCATTTACCGTGGCGGTTTGGTTGATGGCTCGTGACCTAGCCGCCGCGTTAGCTGGACCAGGCCGACAATCTGCTGCCGCATGTACTGGCCGTGCGTCTCCAGTTCCTCTACCCGGTGTTCAAGCTCCCATGCCCGACGATAAAGCCGCTGGTTAATAGCGATTACGCGTTGCAGCGCCGAACGCTCGCGGTCGCTTATGTCTCCCATGTCAAAGCCTCGGCCTTCCAGCTGGTCGAGAATGTCGGCGGGCACCTCCGGCAACTGCTCGTCATCGGGGTTGGGGGAGCAACGGAACAGAAAGTGCACTTAAGCTCAGTCGCTGCCCCGCAAACCCTTGTAACGTCTGGACAGTTTCGAAAAACGACCGTTTTATGAAACCGTTTCAGCGAGCACTAGGAATGTCATTTTCAGAAGACGACTGCACCAGTTCACGGGGCGGGCCGCCCGGTGTGCAGCCGACTTCTGAACGGGCCGTGTTAGCAGTCCTATGCACGAAGTGCCGCAAGGGGCCGGAATTGCTCAGAAATCCCCTGCACGATGCGGCCTTGGCGTGTAGTCGCATTGTGACTACGATATGGGTATCTGAACCGTTCCCGGAGAATTGCCATGAGCACCACTGCCGACACCTACGTCCGCGCCCGCATCGACACCAACACCAAGGAGCGCGCCGCCACCGCGCTTGAAGCAATGGGCCTGTCAATTTCCGACGCCATCCGCCTGCTGATGCTGCGCATCGCCGACGAACATCGCCTGCCCTTCGATGTGAAGGTGCCCAATGCCACCACCAAGAAGGCCATTGCCGAGCTGGAAGCGGGCAAGGGCAAGAAGTTCACCAGCGTGGACGATCTGATGGCGGATTTGCATGCGGACGATTGACCGTTCCTCCGCGTTCAAACGCGATTACAAGCGCGAGGCCAAGGGCCTGCACCGCGCCACGCTTGATGACGCGCTCAAGCCGGTACTGGTCGCGCTGGCGAGCGATCAGCCCCTCGATGCGCGCTACCGCGATCACGACCTTTCCGGCGATTGGGCGGGCTACCGTGAATGCCACATCAAGCCCGATCTGCTAATGTTAGCGCTTACCGTTTCCACACCAGCAGAAGGAGGAATGCCATGGCTTGGGTTTATTTGCTTCTCGCAGGAGCTTTTGAAATAGGCTGGCCTGTCGGTCTCAAAATGGCGCAAGAAGCTGAAACAAGAGTCACCGGCATCATTGTTGCCGTGGCCTTTATGGCGATTAGCGGGTTTCTCTTATGGCTTGCGCAAAAAGAGATCCCGATTGGCACCTCTTATGCAATTTGGACGGGCATCGGTGCTGCGGGTACGTTCGTTGTTGGCGTTCTTTTTTATGGTGATCCAAGCAGCATCGGGCGCTACTTTGGCGTCGCACTAATCGTTGCAGGTGTTGCAACCCTTAAACTCTCCCACTAAAACCGTCTATGTTGTTCCAGCGCGCTAACCCGGCGCTCAACCTCGCTCCTTTCAGTCGCTGGACGCTGCGCGATAAAGCCGCGCAGCGCCGGTTAGCTCTACGATCTACCGCAAGTCCGATTCCGACACCCTGCGCTTGGCGCGGCTTGGCTCGCACAGCGAGCTTTTCGGCTGACGCCAGCCGCCGCCTTGTCCCTCAAACGACCGTTAGCCGGTCAACCCCAATTCTGTCCGACAACCTCTTTCCGAATGGCTTATCGGACACTAAGATAGCCGGACGGAAGAACGGACAAAGGGGTGGTTGATGGCACTGATCGGCTATGCGCGGGTTTCGACGGTAGAGCAGGACACAGCCTTGCAGGTGGATGCGCTGCGCAAGGCAGGCTGCGAGCGGATTTTTGAGGACACGGCATCTGGGGCCAAGACCGACCGGCCTGGCCTAGCCGATGCGCTGGCCTATCTGCGGGACGGGGATGTGCTGGCCGTCTGGCGCTTGGATCGGCTCGGGCGCTCGTTGCCGCATCTGATCGAGACCATCGGCGCACTGGAAGCGCGGGGCGTCGGGTTCCGGTCGTTGACGGAAGCCATTGACACCACCACGCCAGGCGGTCGGCTCATCTTCCACGTGTTCGGCGCGCTGGGCCAGTTCGAGCGCGATCTGATCCGCGAGCGCACCAGGGCCGGGTTGACTGCTGCGGCGGCCAGAGGGCGCAAGGGCGGCAGAAAGCCGGTGGTCACCGCCGAGAAGTTGCAGCGGGCGCGGGAGCACATCGCCAACGGGCTGAATGTCCGGGAGGTCGCTACACGGCTCAAGGTGAGCAAGACGGCCCTATATGCCGCGCTGCAATCTACCAGTGCAGCCGACTCCTGATATTTCGTGCTACCGCCTTCTGAAAGCGACAGTGCTACCTGTGCAACACCCCCTCAAAAATGTACGGAAAACTCTATCGCTATTCACTATTATGCGGAAACCTGTTTTTGATGGTTATCCGCCTATGTTGGTTGGCTACATGCGCGTGTCGTCGGACTCCGACCGCCAGAGCACGGACTTGCAGCGCGACGCGCTGCTCGCCGCCGGCGTCGATCCGCGTCACCTGTTTGAGGATCGTGCCTCTGGCGCGAAGGATGACCGTGCCGGCTTGGCGCGGGCGCTTGAGTTCGTTCGAGCCGGCGATGTGCTGGTGGTGTGGAAACTCGACCGGCTCGGTCGCTCGCTGTCGCACCTGCTCGCCATTGTGACTTCGCTCAAGGACAAGCGGGTGGCGTTCCGCTCGCTGACAGAGAACCTGGACACTACGACGCCCTCGGGCGAATTCCTGTTCCAGGTGTTCGGTGCGCTCGCGCAGTACGAGCGCGCCTTGATTCAGGAGCGCGTCGTCGCGGGCTTGGCCGCCGCACGCAAACGCGGCCGGATCGGCGGCCGGCCGCAGGCGATCACTGGTGAGAAGCTGGACGCCATCGTCGCCGCGCTCGATGGCGGCATGTCTAAGGCGGCGGTGTGCCGCAACTTCAATGTCAAGCGCACTACGTTGATCGAAACATTGACGCGAGCAGGTTGGCGTGGTGCGGGAAGGACGGTCGATGAGCAACAAGAATAAGCTACTCACCGTCTTTTCTGACGCAGAGCAGGAAGCCTTGTACCGCCTACCGGACTTCGACGATGCTCAGCGGCTGGAATACCTGGCGTTGGCCGAATCTGAACTGGCGTTCGCCAGCAGCCGGCCTAGCCTGCAGGCCCAAGTCTATTGCGTCTTGCAGATCGGCTACTTCAAGGCCAAGCATGCTTTCTTCCGCTTCGATTGGCATGAGGTCGAGGACGATTGCGCCTTCGTGCTGAGTCGCTATTTCCACGGCGAAGCGTTCGAACGCAAGGCGATCACCAAGCATGAGCACTACAGCCAGAGGGGTCAGATCGCCGAACTGTTCGGCTACCGGTCGTGGGCGGCTAGCTTCCTGCCGCAACTGGCACAGCAGGCTGAACAGATCGTGCGGCGCGACGTAATGCCAGGATTCGTGGCCGCCGAACTGATCGTTTGGCTCAGCGAGCACAAAATCATCCGGCCCGGCCACACCACCTTACAAGAGCTGGTCAGTGAAGCCCTGTCCACCGAACGCAGGCGCTTGGGCGGCTTGCTGGCAGAAGTGTTGGACGAATCGGCCAAAGCTGCGCTGGGCCAGCTCCTGGTGCGTGACGACACCCTGTCTCAACTGGCAGCGCTCAAGCAGGACGCTAAAGATTTCGGCTGGCGTCAGATGGCAGGGGAGCGCGAGAAGCGCGCCACGCTGAAGTCCTTGCACGGGATCGCCAAGGCGCTGCTGCCCAAGCTCGGCATCTCGCAGCAGAACCTGCTGTACTACGCGAGCCTGGCGAACTTCTATACCGTCCATGACCTGCGCCACCTGAAGGCGGAGCAGACCCGGCTCTACCTGCTGTGCTATGCCTGGGTACGTTACCGGCAGCTCACCGACAACCTGGTCGACGCGATGGCCTTCCACATGAAAAAACTTGAGGACGAGAGCCGCACGGGTGCGAAACAGTCCTTTGTCGCCGAACAGCTGCGACGCCATCAGGAAACGCCGCAGGTTGGCCGCCTGCTGTCGCTGTACGTGGACGACAGCGTGGCCGATCCGACGCCGTTCGGCGAGGTGCGCCAACGCGCCTACAAAATCATGTCCAGGGAATTGCTGCAAAACACGGCGCAGCGCATGAGCGTCAAGCCACTGAACAAACTGGCGCTGCACTGGCAGGCGGTGGACGGCCTGGCCGAACGCATTCGACGCCATCTACGGCCGCTGTACGTCGCGCTCGACTTCGCCGGCACGGCCCCCGATAACCCATGGCTCGCGGCGCTGACTTGGGCCAAGAGCGTGTTCGCCAAGCAGCAGCGCCTATCACAACGGCCACTCGACGAATGTCCGGCGGCAACGCTGCCGAAACGCTTGCGTCCGTACCTGCTGATGTTCGATGCCGAAGGCACGCCGACAGGCCTGCATGCCGATCGTTACGAATTCTGGCTTTACCGTCAGGTCAGGAAACGCTTCCAGGCGGGCGAGCTCTACATTGACGACAGCTTGCAGCACCGGCATTTGTCCGACGAGTTGGTTTCGATGGACGAGAAAGCCGCCGTGCTCGCGCAGATGGACATCCCCTTCCTGCGGCAGCCGGTCAGTGCCCAGCTCGATGCACTGGCGGCCGAGTTGCGTGCGCAATGGGTGGCGTTCAATCGCGAGCTGAAACAGGGCAAGCTGACGCACCTGGAATACGACAAGGACACGCAGAGACTGACCTGGCGCAAGCCCAAGGGGGAGAACCAGAAGGCGCGCGAGCAAGCTCTCTACGAGCAACTGCCATACTGCGATGTCGCCGACGTGTTTCGCTTCGTCAACGGCCAGTGCCAGTTCCTGTCGGCGCTGACACCATTGCAGCCACGCTATGCGAAGAAGGTAGCCGACGCCGACAGTCTGATGGCGGTGATCATTGCCCAAGCCATGAACCACGGCAACCAGGTTATGGCACGTACCAGCGACATCCCGTACCACGTCCTGGAGAGTACCTACCAGCAGTACCTGCGCCAGGCGACGCTACATGTGGCCAACGATTGCATCAGCAACGCCATCGCCGCACTGCCGATCTTCCCGCATTACTCGTTCGACCTCGATTCGTTGTACGGTGCCGTTGATGGGCAGAAATTCGGCGTCGAGCGACCAACTGTGAAGGCGCGCTACTCGCGCAAATATTTCGGCCGCGGCAAGGGCGTCGTCGCCTACACGCTGCTGTGCAATCACGTGCCGTTGAACGGCTACCTGATAGGCGCACACGAGTACGAGGCTCACCACGTGTTCGACATCTGGTACCGCAACACGTCGGACATCGTGCCGAGCGCGATCACCGGCGACATGCACAGCATCAACAAGGCCAACTTCGCCATCCTGCACTGGTTCGGACTTCGTTTCGAGCCGCGCTTCACCGACCTCGACGACCAGTTGCAGGAGCTGTATTGCGCCGATGATCTGGCATTGTACGAGAAATGCCTGATCCGGCCGGCTGGCCAGATCGACCGGCAACTCATCGTCGGTGAGAAGGCGAACATCGACCGAATCGTCGCCACACTGGGCCTGAAGGAAATGACGCAGGGCACGCTGATCCGCAAGCTGTGCACCTATACGGCGCCGAACCCGACGCGGC
>NZ_JBSVXG010000046.1:0-34657 GCF_054070595.1 Pseudomonas sp. SDO55104_S430
GCAGTCCCATCTTTTGGGGCCGCTGCGCAGCCCAGCGGGGGCAAGCCCCCTCGCCACAATGACCTCATCGCCTGTTTGATCTCTTAATTCACTGGCCCGCTCCCACAGGTTCACCCGACAAACGTCATCCCCGCTGTTTTTTCCCTGTCATCTTCGCCATGCATGCTCCATAGACAGAGACGCACGCAGGCCCGCGCTCTGCATCCCGAACTTTCTTCTCGTGCCAGCGGTCAGTTATTACAGACACGCCCCAGGCACTTCGTTTTCGGACTATTGAGTGGTGATCGAGATGGAAAGTATCAGTCTCTTGCTCGGTGAGGCTCTGAGCCCGTACCAAGTGACAGTGACCCCGTCAGGCCTTCATGGCGAATGCCGGGTCACATTGATGAATGCGAGCGGTATCAAGGTGGTCGAGCGTCAGTTCAGTCAGTACCAATTGACCGACAAGCGTTCGCTGACCGATGTGGTAGATGGCCTGCATCGCGATGTGCTGATTGCCGAAGGGCGTCTGGAACCCTGCATGATCGCGGCGATGCGCAATGCGGCCCAGGACAAGTTGATGGCCAGCCGAAATTGAATTGTCATTTTCACGAAACTTCCTGCACTCAGGTCAGTCAGACCCTATAACAGCAGGATCAAGCATTGTGCTCCGGTGCTTGTAGCTTGCTGCTACGGGTCTTTATGTAGACCTTGTTTAACCCCGAGTCGTCTCCCCACTTCTCGGGGTTTCTTTTTGCGCGGCGTTTGTCACTGTCCGGCTTGCTCCTCGAAAAACAGCCGTGCAGCTTCCAGGTATTCGGCGCGGCTTTGCGGATCGAGCCAGGCAGCATAGGCCTCGCTCAACTGATCCCGGGGCAGGGCGCGCAGCAGTTGATTGACCTCCGAGATGACCTGCCGGCCTTCCGGGGTGTCGGTGCAGCCGATGTAGCCGGACAGGTATTTGCCGGTGCCGCGAATCGGATAGAACTGCAAGTCATCCTCGGCAATGCCTCGCTGCTGGGCCTGATAGCGGATTTCCGGGAGATAGCCCAGCAGCAGTTGCAGGCGCCCCAGACGTTGCATCTGCAGAAGGCTGCCCAGGGCTTCGTTGCCGTAGTGAAGGGTCAGGGTCTTGGGTGGCGCCTGCTTGATCAGCGTGTCCAGAAACTCGCCATAGTTGCGCTCGGCGACGATGCCGAGGGTCAGGCTGCCGGTGGCCAGAAGGGCCGCCAGATCCACCTCGCCGTCCTTGATGAAAGGCAGCAACAGATCACGATCGATGCGCCGTACCGCCAGGCCATTGCTCATGGCGCGAAACACCGGGATGGAAAAGGCGATCCAGCTTTCCCGTTCCTTGCTCCAGTTCAGTGCTGCATCGCAGGTCAGGGAGGGTTCGTGGAGCATTTGCAGGCCGCGCGCGCGATTGACCCGCATGACGCTGTGCCGGTATTGCGGCAGGTCGTCGATCAGTTGGGTCAACAACTGATCGATGATGCCGAGGCCGTTTTTCGGTCCTTCGAAAATGAACAACGGCGGCAAATCACGCTTGAGCCACACCAGGGTCGGCTTGGGTTGCGCCATGGCCGAAGACATGAACACACAGATCAGCAGCACACCCGGCAATGCACCCGGCAATGCACAGATGGCCCGTGCGCTCCGCCACAGGCCGTGCTGAATGACGCGCACAATCAAATGCCCGAGCTCAGATGGCCCCGTCCTTGCGCAGTTGTGTGATCTGCGACGCGTCATAGCCAAGTTCCTGGAGTACCTGTGTGTTGTGCTCACCCAACTGCGGTCCGACCCATTCACAATCTCCGGGAGTCTCCGAGAGTTTCGGCACGATTCCCGGCATCTTGAAGCCTTTACCATCCGGCAGCTTGGCTTGCAGGAACATTTCCCGTGCCAGGTACTGCGGATCGTTGAACATGTCTTCGGCGCTGAAGATCCGGCTGGCGGGCACCTCGGCCTGGTTCAAGTGTTCGAGTACCGTATCCAGCGGCAACGAGTTGACCCAGCGATCGATGATCCCGTAGAGCTCGTCGCGACGACTGTCCCGGCCATCGTTGCTGGCCAGGGTCGGGTCATTGGCCAAGTCTTCGCGGCCGATGATCAGCATGAAGCGCTTGAAGATCGCATCGCCATTGGCGCCGATCTGCACGTGCTTGCCATCGGCGCTGGTGTGGATCGAGGAGGGCGTGATGCCGGGCATGATGTTGCCGGTGCGCTCGCGGATGAAACCGAACACGTCGAACTCCGGGACCATGCTTTCCATCATGGCGAAGATCGCTTCATACAGCGCCACATCCACCACCTGACCCTGGCCGCCGTTGACCTCGCGGTGACGCAACGCCATCAACGCGCCGATCACGCCCCAGAGCGCGGCGATCGAGTCGCCGATGGAAATCCCGGTGCGCACCGGCGGGCGGTCCTCGAAGCCGGTGATGTAGCGCAGGCCGCCCATGGATTCGCCGACGGCGCCGAAGCCTGGCTGATCTTTCATCGGGCCGGTCTGGCCGAAACCCGAAAGCCGCACCATCACCAGTTTCGGGTTCAGGGCATGCAGGGTCTCCCAGCCAAGGCCGAGCTTTTCCAGCACGCCGGGACGGAAGTTCTCGATCAGGATGTCCGCTTCGCTCAGCAGCTTTTTCAGAATCGCCAGGCCGTCGGGGTGTTTAAGGTTCAGGGTCAGGGATTTCTTGTTACGCGCCTGCACGAACCACCACAGCGAGGTGCCTTCATACAGCTTGCGCCATTTGCGCAGTGGATCGCCGCCGTCCGGGGATTCGATCTTGACCACGTCGGCACCGAATTCCGCGCAGATGCGCGAGGCGAACGGGCCGGCAATCAGTGTGCCCAGTTCGATGACTTTGAGGCCAGCAAGCGGTTTGGCGGTGAACGACATACAAAATCCTGTAGGACAAAGGGCTGAGCGAGTAGAGACTTTTAACATAGCCGACTGTCAGGCGCTCACGGTAGATCGCCATCAACTCGATGATTGCCCGTCGCATCGGTTAGACTTGCCGCCTTTCCCCGTCTCAAGAAGCCCGTTCATGGCCCAGCCGTCCACGACCTACAAGTTTGAACTGAACCTCACCGACCTCGACCGCAACGTCTACGAGAACGTGAAGCAGACCATCGCCCGTCACCCTTCGGAAACCGAAGAGCGCATGACCGTGCGTCTGCTGGCCTACGCTCTCTGGTACAACGAGCAGCTGTCGTTTGGCCGTGGTCTGTCGGAAGTGGATGAACCTGCCCTGTGGGAAAAAAGCCTGGATGACCGCGTGCTGCACTGGATCGAAGTCGGCCAGCCCGATGCCGAGCGCCTGACCTGGTGTTCGCGTCGCACCGAACGCACCAGCCTGCTGGCCTACGGCAGCCTGCGCGTCTGGGAAGGCAAAGTGGTGCCGGCGGTAAAAAACCTGAAGAACGTCAACATTGCCGCCGTGCCTCAGGAAGTGCTGGAAACCCTGGCCAAGGACATGCCCCGCGTTATCAAGTGGGACGTGATGATCAGCGAAGGAACGATATTCGTCACCGACGACCGTGGTCAGCACGAAGTCCAGTTGCAGTGGCTGGCTGGCGAGCGCGGTTGATCGCTCGCTTGCCCCGCGCAACATCCTGTTTCATCCCCCGTACTTGAGAGAAGCACCTGTCACCCCATGCGTATCGAACCCCGCCTGCTGCCCGACACCCTGCCGTTCCTCGGTGATATCCCACCTCTGCTGGCCCGCCTTTATGCGGCACGGGGCGTGCAATCCGAAGCCGAACTGGACAAGAGCCTGGCGCGGTTGATTCCGTTCCAGCAGCTCAAGGGCATCGAGGCGGCGGTGGATTTGCTGGTGGTGGCGCTGGAGCAGCGCCAACGCATCCTGATCGTCGGCGACTTCGATGCCGACGGTGCGACCGCCAGTACTGTCGGCACTCTGGGCCTGCGTCTGCTCGGTGCGGCCCATGTCGATTACCTGGTGCCGAACCGCTTCGACTATGGCTACGGCCTGACCCCGGAAATCGTCGCGGTGGCTCTGGAGCGTCAACCACAGTTGCTGATCACCGTGGACAACGGCATTTCCAGCGTCGAAGGCGTGGCGGCGGCGAAGAAGGCCGGGCTCAACGTGCTGGTCACCGACCACCACTTGCCCGGCGATGAGTTGCCTCTGGCCGATGCCATCGTCAATCCGAACCAGCCGGGCTGCGAGTTCCCGAGCAAGGCGCTGGCGGGTGTCGGGGTGATTTTCTACGTGCTGATGGCCTTGCGTGCGCGCCTGCGCAGCCTGGGCTGGTACGAGACCCGGCCGCAGCCGAACATCGGCGAATTGCTCGATCTGGTAGCCCTGGGCAGCGTCGCCGACGTGGTGCCGCTGGATGCCAACAACCGGATTCTGGTGCATCAAGGTTTGGAGCGGATTCGCGCCGGACGCGCACGGCCGGGGATCAAGGCGATCCTCGAAGTGGCCAAGCGTGACCACGCACGCATTACCTCCACCGATCTCGGCTTCATCGTCGGCCCGCGCCTGAACGCGGCGGGGCGTCTGGATGACATGAGCCTGGGCATCGAATGCCTGCTCACCGAAGACGCTGGCCTGGCGCGGGAAATGGCAGCCCAGTTGGACGGCATGAACCAGGACCGCAAATCCATCGAGCAGGGCATGCAGCGCGAAGCCATGGCGCAGCTCAAGGATCTGCCGGTGGAATCGATGCCGTTCGGCCTGTGTCTGTTCGATCCCGAATGGCACCAGGGGGTGATCGGTATTCTCGCCTCGCGCATGAAAGAGCGTTATTTCCGCCCGACCATCGCGTTTGCCGATGCCGGCGACGGCCTGCTCAAGGGCTCGGGACGTTCGGTGCAGGGCTTTCATATCCGCGATGCCCTGAGTGTGGTGGCGGCGCAGCATCCGCACCTGATCACCAAATACGGTGGCCACGCCATGGCCGCCGGCCTGACCTTGCCCGAAGCCAATTTTCCGCTGTTCGCCGAAGCCTTCGATGCCGAAGTGCGCCGGCAATTGCGCGAAGAAGACCTGACCGGGCGCCTGTTGTCGGATGGCACCCTGGCGGTCGAGGAATTTCACCTGGAGCTGGCCCGGGCGCTGCGCCACGCCGGTCCCTGGGGGCAGCACTTCCCGGAGCCGTTGTTTCACGGGGTGTTCCAACTGGTGGAGCAACGGGTGGTCGGCGAGCGGCACCTCAAGGTGGTGCTGCGCAGCGAATGCGGCTCGGTGAAGCTCGACGGCATCGCCTTCGGCATCGACCGCGAGGTCTGGCCCAACCCGACCATCAAGTGGGTGGAACTGGCCTACAAACTCGACGTCAACGAGTTCCGCGGCAACGAGACCGTTCAGCTGATGATTGCCCACATCGAACCCCGGTGATTCGCATTTCCCCTGTAGGAGCGAGCACGCTCGCGATGGACTACAGAACACCGCGGGGCGTCAGGCTTCCAGCGTTATCGTTGGCGACCATCGCGAGCATGCTCGCTCCTACAGTTATGGGGAACGGGGCGCTATCCGTTGATGTCGACTAGGCTCTAAGCACTGCTTGATTATCCTTGTGACGTCTTGTCCAATTTTTTGCCCGCGGGGGCGGGTGCTTCGCCTTTTTCCTGTCACTCGTCGACTTTTCAAACAGAACCCTGGAGCCTGACCACTGATTTGAGAGGTGCCCCATGAGTCTGCTGCTTGAACCCTTCACCCTTCGCCAACTGACCCTGCTCAACCGCATCGCGGTATCGCCGATGTGCCAGTATTCCAGTGTCGATGGCCTGGCCAATGACTGGCATCTGGTTCACCTCGGCAGTCGCGCCATCGGCGGCGCGGGACTGGTCTTTACCGAAGCCACGGCGATCACCGCCGACGGGCGCATCACCGCGCAGGATCTCGGTCTGTGGAACGATGAGCAGATCGAACCCTTGCAACGCATTACTCGCTTCATCGCCGCTCAAGGCGGTGTCGCCGGAATCCAGCTGGCCCATGCGGGGCGCAAGGCCAGCACCTACCGACCCTGGCTCGGCACCCATGGCAGCGTGAAACCCGCTGACGGCGGCTGGCTGCCGGTCGGCCCGTCACCGATCGCTTTCGATCCGGAACACACCAAACCCAAACAGCTGGAAGAAAGCGAGATCGCCGACCTCATCCAGGCCTTCGTCGACGCGGCCAAACGCGCGCTGATCGCCGGTTTCAAGGTGGTGGAAGTGCACGCGGCCCACGGCTATCTGCTGCACCAGTTCCTCTCGCCTTTGAGCAATCAGCGGCGCGACCAGTACGGCGGTTCATTCGAAAACCGCATCCGTCTGGTGTTGCAAGTCACCGAAGCGGTGCGTGCGGTGTGGCCACAGGAGTTGCCGCTGTTCGTGCGGGTTTCGGCCACTGATTGGGTGGAGGACGGCTGGAACCCTGATGAAACGGTAGAACTGGCGCGCCGCCTGAAGGCGCTGGGCGTGGACCTGATCGATGTGTCGTCGGGCGGGACCGCGGTCAACGCGGAAATCCCCACCGGACCGGGCTACCAGACCCGTTTCGCCGAACGGGTGCGCAAGGAATCGGGGATCGCCACCGGCACCGTGGGCATGATCACTGAACCTGCGCAGGCCGAGCACATTCTGCGCACCTGTCAGGCGGACATCATCTTCCTCGCCCGCGAGCTGCTGCGCGACCCGTACTGGCCGCTGCATGCGGACGATGATCTGGGCGGGCGCAAGGCGGTGTGGCCGGCGCAATACCAACGGGCGACCCACCGTGACCAGCCCATCCATGAGTCGGATCTGCGAGATTGATCGAGCGATTAACAGATCGAACAGGCAACACGGTCACTGTGGCGAGGGGGCTTGCCCCCGTTGGACTGCGCAGCAGTCCCATCTTTTTTGGGGCCGCTCCGCAGCCCAACGGGAGTAAACCCCCTCGCCACAGGTACGTGTTCGGCTTAACTGAATGGCATTAGGGCAAGCCTCCTCACCACAGGTACGCGTTGACTGGCTTTCTGTAAGAGCAATCAGGCCGCTTCGATCTTGCTGCGGTTCTGTTCGACCTTGTTCAGGTAATCCTTGAGCGTGTCCTGCTCCGCCGCGGTGGTGAACAGGCCGAGTTTGCTGCGCCGCCAGAGAATGTCATGGGCGGTGGTGGCCCACTCTTCGCTGCACAGGTAATCGACTTCGCGGGTATAGAGGCCGCCGCCGATGTGTTCGCCCATGTCGCCGAGGTTCTGCACGCCTTCGAGCATACGCCAGGTGCGGCTGCCGTAGGTGCTGGCCCAGCGCCGGGAAATATCGGTCGGGAGCCAGTCGTACTTGTCACGCAGCTGCGAGCTCAGCGCCTGCGGGGTGGTCATGCCTTCGCCGCCCGGCAGAGGTGCATTGGCGGTCCAGCTCGGCTTGATGTGATCGAAGTAGGGCGCCAGTTGCGCCAGCGCCGATTCGGCCAGCTTGCGATAGGTGGTCAGCTTGCCGCCGAACACCGACAGCAGCGGCGCTTCCTCACCGCTGCCCGACAGCGCCAGGGTGTAATCGCGGGTAACGGCCGACGGGTTGTCGGACTCGTCGTTGCACAGCGGGCGTACGCCGGAATAGCTGTGCAGGATGTCGTCGCGGCCGATCTGCTTCTTGAAGTGGGCGTTGACCACGTTGAGCAGGTAATCGGTCTCGCCTTCGGTGATCGCCACGGCTGCCGGATCGCCGGTGTATTCGCGGTCGGTGGTGCCGATCAGGGTGAAGTGATTCAGGTATGGAATGGTGAAGACGATGCGCTGATCTTCGTTCTGCAGAATGTGCGCGTGCTCGCCTTCGTACAGTTTCGGCACGATCAGGTGGCTGCCCTGGATCAGGCGGATGCCGTAGGGCGATTCCATCTTCAGATCGTCGCGAATGAATTTCGCCACCCAAGGACCGGCGGCGTTCACCAGCGCCTTGGCGCGGATCGAAAACAGGCTACCGTCGGCGCGTTCCAGGTGCAGGTGCCACAGGCCTTTGGTGCGGCGGGCGCTGACGCAACGGGTCTGGGTGTGAATGTGCGCACCTTTTTCCCGGGCGGCCATGGCGTTCAACACCACCAGACGGGCATCGTCGACCCAGCAGTCCGAATATTCGAAACCCTTGGTGATTTCGCTTTTCAGCGCGCTGTCCGCGCCGAACTTCAGGCTTTTCGAACCCAGCAGCTGTTCGCGCTTGCCCAGGTTGTCGTACAGAAACAGGCCGGCGCGGATCATCCAGGCCGGACGCAGGTGCGGGCGATGGGGCAGCACGAAGCGCATCTGCTTGACGATGTGCGGCGCCTTGGCCAGCAGCACTTCGCGCTCGGCCAGGGCTTCGCGCACCAGGCGGAATTCGTAATGTTCGAGATAGCGCAGGCCGCCATGGATCAGCTTGCTGCTGGCCGAAGAGGTGTGGCTGGCCAGGTCATCCTTTTCGCAAAGGAACACCGAAAGACCGCGACCGGCGGCATCGGCTGCGATCCCCACGCCATTGATCCCGCCACCGATGACGGCGATATCGTAGATCTCGGCAAGAGGGGGCACGGGCAAGGTGGAGGTGGGCATCGGCTAAGCCTCGGATTTCTTTGGTGTTCGGTATTTGAAACCGAACAATAAATGTTCATTTGCGAAAATGGTAGCCGATAAATATGCGCGCAGCCAGTCGCATTCGATTGAAAAAACTCATCGAAAGGCGGTTAAAGGAAAATTATCGAAAAGAAATGCGCGCGCTCCCTGTAGGAGCGAGCATGCTCGCGATGGACGCAAGGACACCGCGGGGCGTCAGGTTTCCCGCGTTATCGTTGGTCTCCATCGCGAGCGTGCTCGCTCCTACAGGGGGCGGGTGTCAGACGACTTCGAGGCGAACCTTGTGCTGGTTCAGCAGTTGGGTCAGTGCAGGGGTGGGTGACTGGTCGGTGACCAGGCAATCAACCAGGCTGATCGGCCCCAGGCGAATCATGGCGTTGCGCCCGAACTTGCTGGAGTCGGCGGCGAGGATCACCTGGCGAGCGTTGGCGATGATCGCCTGGGAGACCCGCACTTCCTGGTAATCGAAGTCCAGCAGGCTGCCGTCTTCGTCGATGCCGCTGATGCCGACGAGGGCGAAGTCGACTTTGAACTGATTGATGAAATCGACACTGGCCTGACCGACCACGCCACCGTCGCGGCGCACGTTGCCACCGGTCAGCAGCACGTCGAAATCGTCCTTGGCACTGAGCATCGAGGCCACGTGCAGGTTGTTGGTGATGATCTTCAGATGACTGTGATTGAGCAGGGCGCGGGCGATGGATTCGGTGGTGGTGCCGATGTTGATGAACAGCGAGGCGTGATCGGGAATCTGCGCGGCGATGGCTTCGGCGATACGCTGCTTTTCGTCGCGCATCTGATCGGCGCGCATGGCGTAGGCGGTGTTCTCGACACTGGAGTCGTAAGCCGCGCCGCCGTGGTAGCGACGCAGCAGATTGGCTTCCGCCAGTTGATTGATATCGCGGCGGATGGTCTGCGGAGTGACAACGAACAGCGTGGCCATTTCCTCGATGCTGACATAGCCGCGCTCGCGGACCAGTTCGAGGATTTGCTGCTGGCGGGGAGGCAGATTCATGGGGCGTCCTTTGGGCTGCCGTGCAAAATTTGCCCATGATGCCGCACGAATGGACTCCCTGCCAGTTTCATCAAGGCCCGAATGGCTTATTCGGCGCCTTCCTGCGGCTCCCAGTCGCGGGTGCGGCTGACCGCTTTTTTCCAGCCGGCGTAGAGTTTTTCCTTCTCGGCTTCGTCCAGCGTCGGCTCGAACCGACGCTCGATCACCGCCTTGCCACGCAGTTCTTCCAGGCTGCCCCAGAAACCGCAGGCAAGCCCCGCCAGATACGCCGCGCCCAGGGCCGTGGTCTCGCGCATCTTCGGCCGTTCGACCTGGGTACCGAGAATGTCAGCCTGGAACTGCATGAGGAAGTTATTCGCCACCGCGCCACCGTCCACCCGCAGGGCCTTGAGGCGTTCGCCGGCGTCCTGCTGCATGGCGTCGAGCACGTCTCGGGTCTGGTAGGCGATGGATTCCAGGGTTGCACGGATGATGTGATCCACGCGCACGCCGCGGGTCAGGCCGAACAGGGCGCCACGGGCGTAGGGGTCCCAATAGGGCGCGCCAAGACCGGTGAAAGCCGGGACCAGGTACACGCCGTTGCTGTCCTTGACCTTGCTGGCGAAGTACTCGGTATCAAGGGCGTCATTGATGATTTTCAGTTCGTCGCGCAGCCACTGCACGGTGGAGCCGCCGTTGAACACCGCGCCTTCCAGCGCATAGGCCACTTCGCCGCGAGGGCCGCAGGCGATGGTGGTGAGCATGCCGTGGCTGGATTTCACCGCCTTGTTGCCGGTGTTCATCAGCAGGAAGCAACCGGTGCCGTAGGTGTTTTTCGCCTGACCGGCCTCGACGCACATCTGGCCGAACAGCGCTGCCTGCTGGTCGCCGGCGATACCGCCGATGGCGATGCCGCTCTTGGTGCGCCCGTAGATTTCCGAGGAGGCTTTCACCTCCGGCAGCAGCTCCTTGGGGATATCCAGCAGCTCCAGCATCTTCGCGTCCCACTTAAGGGTGTGGATATTGAAGAGCATGGTGCGCGAGGCGTTTGTGTAGTCGGTGACGTGGACCTTGCCGCCGGTGAATTTCCAGATCAGCCAGCTATCGACGGTGCCGAACAGCAGTTCGCCGTTGCGCGCACGTTCACGGCTGCCTTCGACGTGGTCGAGGATCCACTTGAGTTTGGTCCCTGAGAAATACGGGTCGGTGACCAGGCCGGTGGTTTCGCTGATGTATTGCTCGTGACCGTCGCGCTTGAGCTGCTGGCAGATCTCGGTGCTGCGACGGCACTGCCAGACGACGGCGTTGTAGATAGGCCGGCCGGTGTTCTTGTCCCAGACCACTGTGGTTTCGCGCTGGTTGGTGATGCCGATCGCCGCGACCTGATCGTGATGCAGGCCAGCTTGTGCAAGCGCCTCGACCATCACCGCGCTCTGGGTGGCGAAGATTTCCATCGGGTCATGCTCGACCCAGCCGGCTTGCGGGTAGTGCTGGGCGAATTCGCGTTGGGCTGTGCAGACCACATTCGCGTCGCGATCGAAAATGATCGCCCGGGAACTGGTCGTTCCCTGGTCGAGGGCAATGATGTAGTTCTTGTTCTGTGTGTCGGTCATGTCGATTGCCTTGGACGGAAAAGGAAAAGCCAGGGTTCATAAACGAAAAAATATAGACAGGCTATCGGACTGTCAAAGGTCGAAAGCGAACGATCCTTGTGGGAGCGACCCTGCTCGCGATGAGTGTCTGGGCAACGCGTTCATCCAGACAGCTCGCGTCATCGTTGTCGTCCATCGCCAGCAGGCTCGCTCCCACAGTAAACGGTGTGAAGCGTTTTACGAATCAATGTCCTAGAATCCGCCGCAGTGTTTTTCTACTGCCCACCCGTCTGGAGCTGTCATGACACCCGCGTTGGATTTGCTGAAAAAGGCTCGCGCCGAGCACCGTGTGCACAGTTACGAGCATGATCCCAAGGCCGCGTCCTATGGGCTGGAAGCTGCGGAAAAACTCGGGCTGGACCCGGCGCAGGTGTTCAAGACCCTGCTGGCGGCCAGTGAAAAGAACGAGCTGCTGGTGGCCGTGGTGCCGGTGGGCGGGACGCTGGATCTCAAGGCTCTGGCCCATGCCGCTGGGGTGAAGAAGGTTGAAATGGCCGACCCGGCCGCCGCGCAGCGCTCGACCGGTTATCTGCTGGGCGGGATCAGTCCCCTGGGGCAGAAAAAGCGCCTGCGCACCTTCATCGACAATTCCGCCCAACCCTTCGCGAGCATTTTCGTCAGCGCCGGTCGACGCGGCCTGGAGGTTGAACTGGCCCCGGCAGTGCTGGCCGAACATACCCAGGCGAAGTTCGCCGACATCGGTCGCGCCTGACGGCGCTGTATGGTGCAAAAAAGCCAGCTCTGTCACTGGTGGGTTTCAAACAACGACTTCATGCTCGGTAGCCTGACAAAGGGAGAATGTTATGCAGCTTGAGTTTCATCAGGTCGACGCGTTCAGCGATCGTGCCTTCAGCGGTAACCCGGCGATGGTCTATCGGCTGGACGCCTGGCTCGCCGACGAGTTGATGCAGAAAATTGCCGCCGAGCACAACCTGGCGGAAACCGCTTTCGTGGTGCGTGAAGGACTGGGCTGGCACATCCGCTGGTTCACTCCGACCACCGAAGTGCCGCTGTGCGGTCACGCGACCCTGGCCAGCGCCTACGTGCTGTTTGAAATCTACAAGGAACCGGTGGAGCGCCTGGACTTCACCTGCAAGTCCGGTCCCTTGAGTGTCACCCGCGACGGCAGCCGGCTCTGGCTGGACTTCCCGGCGATCGTGCCGTCGGAGCTGGGCGTGACCCAGGAGGTCGAGCGGGCGATTGGCACGGAGATCGTCGACGTGCTGGGCTCGAATGAATTGTTCGTGGTGCTGGAGTCGGAGCAGGCCGTGCTCGACTGCAAGCCGGACATGGTGGCGCTGGCGAAATTGCCGTGGCTGGGCGCGATCGTGACGGCCCGCGGCAGCAAGCATGATTTCGTCTCGCGCTATTTTGCGCCGGCGATTGGCATCAACGAAGACCCGGTGACCGGTTCGACCCATTGCAGCCTGATTCCGTATTGGTCCAGACGCCTGGGCAAGTCGAGCCTCACGGCTTACCAGTGTTCGAAGCGGGGCGGGGAGCTGTTCTGCCGGCTGGAAGGGGATCGGGTGAAGATTGGCGGGAATGCGACGTTGGTGGCCAGTGGCACGCTGATATTGACGTGAACCCTGTAGGAGCGAGCATGCTCGCGATGGAAGACGGGACACCGCGGGGAATCAGGTGCCCCGCGTTATCGTTGACGTCCATCGCGAGCATGCTCGCTCCTACAGAGGGCGTGGTCAGCTGGCGGTGCTGTAGCGCCGCACACCGGACTCCACGCTCGGAATCTGCGCCGCCACGCTGCCGCTCGCCTGGAACAGCACCAGATGCTCGGCCGCGACGCGAATCCCCACCTCGGCGCCAATCTGATGATCGACATGACTCGGGAAGATCGATTCCAGTTGCGCACCGGTCGACATCTGCAGGCGATATAGCGTCGACGCACCCTGGAACGACTTGCCGACGATACGAGCCTTCAACGCGCTGTCCGGCGCATAAACGATATCGTCCGGACGCAGCAGCACATCCACCGCACTACCGACCGGCCAGGTGTAGGCCCGGTTGCCGCGCAATTCACCGAGTTCGGTCTGCACCGACTCCGGGCTGCTCAACTGACCGCGAATGAAATAACCCTGACCGATGAAGCTGGCCACGTAAGGCGTCAGCGGTTCGTGATAGAGGTTGTAAGGCGTGTCCCACTGCTCCAGCCGGCCTTCCTTGAACACACCGACGTGGTCACTGACCGCGAAGGCTTCTTCCTGGTCGTGGGTCACCAGGATGGCGCTGGTGCCGCGGGCCTTGAGGATGTCGCGCACCTCGTGGCTGAGCTTGCGGCGCAGTTCGCCATCGAGGTTGGAGAAGGGTTCGTCGAGCAGCAGCAGTTGCGGCTCCGGCGCCAGGGCGCGGGCCAGGGCGACGCGTTGCTGCTGGCCACCGGAAAGCTCGTGGGGAAAGCGCTTGCCCAGATTCTTCAGATTGACCAGTTCCAGCAACTCTTCAACCACACGATCCTTCTGCGGATGCTTGCGAATGCCGAAGGCGATGTTGTCGGCCACGGTCAGATGCGGGAACAGCGCGTAGTCCTGGAACACCATGCCGATCCGGCGTTTCTCCGGCGCCAGGGTGAAGCCGGCGCTGGAGATGGTTTCGCCGGCCAACTGGATATCCCCATCGTGCACCGGTTCGAAACCGGCAATGGCACGCAGGGTGGTGGTCTTGCCGCAGCCGGAGGAGCCCAGCAGGCATCCGATGTCACCGGCGTTCAGGTGCAGATTGAGGTTCTGCACCACGCGTTGGTCCTGGTAACCGCAAGCGAGGTTGCGCAGGTTAAGCAGTAATGGCTGGCTCATGCGTGGTGGTACGCCGGCTCGACGAGGAACTCGAGCAGCGCCTTCTGCGCATGCAGGCGGTTCTCAGCCTGATCCCAGGCCACCGAACGCGGATCGTCCAGCAGGTCGACGCTGATCTCTTCGCCGCGGTGCGCCGGCAGGCAGTGCATGAACAGCACGTCGCTGGCGGCCAGATCGAGCAGCGCGCGGTTGACCTGGTACGGGGAGAACAGCTGCAGACGCTTGGCGGTTTCTTCTTCCTGGCCCATGGAGGTCCAGACGTCGGTGCTCACCAGATGGGCGCCGCGCACGGCGTCCTTCGGGTCGCGGACGATGGTCACGCGATCGCCGGCCTGAGCGAGGAATTTCGGGTTCGGTTCGTAGCCTTCCGGGCAGGCGATGCGCAACTGGAAGTCGAACTGGATCGCCGCTTCTATATAGCTGTTGCACATGTTGTTGCCGTCGCCGATCCAGGCCACGGTCTTGCCCTGGATGGAGCCGCGGTGTTCGAGGAAGGTCTGCATGTCGGCCAGCAACTGGCACGGGTGCAGATCGTCGGACAGGCCGTTGATCAGCGGCACGCGCGAATTGGCGGCGAATTCGGTCAGGGTGCTGTGGGCAAAGGTACGGATCATCACCACATCGAGCATGCTCGACATGACGATGGCCGCGTCGCTGATCGGCTCGCCGCGACCCAGCTGGGTGTCGCGCGGGGACAGGAAGATCGCCTGGCCGCCGAGCTGGATCATGCCGGCTTCGAACGAAATGCGGGTGCGGGTCGAGGACTTCTCGAAAATCATCCCGAGCACGCGGTTTTTCAGAGGCTCGAACAGTACGCCGCGGTTACGCAGGTCCTTGAGCTCAACGCCTCGACGGATCACGCTGACCAGCTCTTCGGGCGTGCAATCCATCAGGGAGAGAAAGTGCCTTGCGCTCATCATTGACTACCTTTTTGCTACAAACCGCAGATGCTCAAAGCCTTGTTTTTCGGAACAACGGGCGAGACCTGCGGCGTAAGCCGCACGGGGCGACGAAATAGGGGAAGGCGCGATCTTATAATTAAATGTCGCGTCTTACCAATAGGGCTACGGTTATTAGGGGGATTTCAGAGGGGCTACGGGATATCCGCAGTAGCGCTTTTGAAGCCTGTTTCCTGACAGCAGCCAGGCATTTGTACACCGCGTTCGCGCCGCTTGGCAATCGAGCGGGCGGTCGCGGAGCACTGGCGGTCGGTTTCTGAATGGTGGTTCACCCGGGCGCGCGTGTGCGTTCCATCCGAAACATTTGCTAATGCAAAGTGCTTAGTTATAAATAAATCACCCGCGACGCAGGAAGCCTCCGCAAATGGAATCGAAAGAACAACAGCTAATGGAATTGCTCGGCCTCACGGCCCGCTCCCTGACCCACCTCACCGCCTCCATGACCTCCATGTCATTCGAACTGCTGCGCAGTCCCGATCCCGTGACCCGGGATGCCGGCCGGCGCATGATCGATCGAATGGCCACCGTCAGCGGAGGGCTCGACGAGCACTGGCGATTGATCGGCGAGCTGACCGGCGTGCACGTCGGCCACGAACAGATCGAAACCATCGAGGAAATCCAGATGCAGGCACCGCCAAGGCTGCCATCGAGCTGATCCTGCGTGGCCATCGGCTGGCCTGATGGTCCTCGATTCACGCAATGAACGTCGCTGGCGCGGTAGCGGGGCAGGCGCCATAGTTTTGTTCCCGCGGCCGACATTGCCCGCCCAGAACAAGACAGAGACTGGCCATGACCAAGACTCTCCATCACCGTGCCTGCCACTTGTGTGAAGCCATTTGCGGCCTGACCATCGAAACCACCGAGGTCGAAGCCGGCCAGGTACAGATCACCTCGATCAAGGGTGATCCGCTGGACACGTTCAGCCGCGGCCACATCTGCCCCAAGGCCGTGGCGCTGCAAGACATTCAGAACGATCCGGATCGCCTGCACCAGCCGATGCAGCGCGTGGGCAATGAATGGCAGCCGATCGAGTGGGACGACGCCTTCAATCTGGTGGCCGAGCGCCTGTCGGCGATCCAGGAGCGCCACGGACAAAACGCGGTGGCGGTCTATCAGGGCAATCCCAGCGTGCACAACTATGGGCTGATGACCCACAGCAACTACTTCCTTGGCTTGTTGAAAACCCGTAATCGCTATTCCGCGACCTCGGTCGATCAACTGCCCCATCACCTGACCAGTCACCTGATGTACGGCCACGGCTTCCTGTTGCCGATCCCCGACATCGATCACACCGACTTCATGCTGATCCTCGGCGGCAACCCGCTGGCGTCCAACGGCAGCATCATGACCGTGCCTGATGTGGAAAAGCGCCTGAAAGCCATTCAGGCCCGGGGTGGCAAGGTCGTGGTGGTCGACCCGCGTCGCAGCGAAACGGCGGCCATCGCCGATCAGCACCTGTTCGTGCGCCCGGGTGGCGATGCGGCGTTGCTGTTTGGCCTGCTCAACACCTTGTTTGCCGAGGGCCTGACTCGGGACAGTCACTTGCCGGTGGACGGTCTGGATCAGGTGCGTGAGGCCATTGCCACGTTCACCGCAGAAGCCATGAGCCCCTTGTGCGCAGTGCCGGCTGACAACATCCGCCAGCTGGCCCGTGACTTCGCCGCTGCGCCGAGTGCCGTTTGCTACGGGCGCATGGGCGTCTCGACCCAGGCGTTCGGCACCTTGTGTCATTGGCTGGTGCAGCTGATCAATCTGGTCACGGGCAATCTGGACAGTGTCGGCGGCGCCCTGTGCACCGAGCCGGCAGTTGATCTGGTGGCCTCGACTTCTGGCGGGCATTTCAACTTGTGGCAGAGCCGGGTCTCCGGGCGCCCCGAATACGGCGGCGAGCTTCCGGTATCGGCGCTGGCCGAGGAGATGCTGACTGAAGGGGAAGGGCAGGTCCGCGCGCTGATCACCGTGGCGGGTAATCCGGTGCTCTCGACACCCAATGGCCGCCAGCTGGAACAGGCACTGGACGGCCTGGAGTTCATGGTCAGCGTCGACCTGTACATCAACGAGACCACCCGTTACGCCGACCTGATCCTGCCTTCGACTTCGGCCCTGGAAAACGATCACTACGACACCACCTTCAACATGTTCGCCGTGCGCAACGTCAGCCGCTTCAACCGGGCGATCCTGGCCAAGCCTGAAGGCGCGCTGCATGACTGGGAGATCTTCGTCGGGCTGGCCAAGGCCTTTGCGGCGAAGACCGGCAAGGAGCTCAAGCCGACCATCGCACCGGCGCAGATGATCGATCGCGGCTTGCGCATGGGCGCCTATGGCGATACTTCCGAGCGCAAATTGTCCTTGGCGACACTGTTCGATCATCCCCATGGTGTCGATCTGGGGGCGCTCAAACCCAACCTCGCTTCACGCCTCAAAACCGCGAATCAGCGGGTTCAGGCCGCTCCTGAAGTAATACTTGCCGACCTCGCACGCTTCGCCGCGTTGCAGGCGCCGGCTGCCGATGAGTTGCTGATGATCGGTCGCCGACATGTGCGCAGTAACAACTCCTGGATGCACAACTACCATCGGTTGGTGAAGGGCAAGCCGCGCCATCAGTTGCTGATGCATCCGGAGGATCTGGCTAGCCGCGGGTTGAGCGACGGTCAGCGAGTGAAGGTCAGCTCCCGCGTCGGCGTGATCGAAGTGGAAGTGCTCGGCAGTCTGGATATGATGAAAGGTGTGGTCAGTCTTCCGCACGGTTGGGGTCATGCGCGACCAGGCGTGCAGATGAGCATCGCCAGTGGCCAGCCGGGCTCCAGTGCCAACGACCTGACGGACGAATGCCAGCTCGATGAACTGTCAGGGAATGCGGCATTGAATGGCGTTCCGGTGACCGTGGCGGCGGCTTGATCGATCTGATGGAGAGACCGAGCAGTGCGCTCGGCTTTCCGTTACAATGCGCCACCGTGCCGACCCATGAGTCGGAAAGTTCAGCCGAGGTGCTCCATGGATATCATCGAAACGATTAAAGAGCAGATTGCCAACAACACCATTCTGCTTTACATGAAAGGCTCGCCGAATGCCCCGCAGTGTGGCTTCTCCGCGAAAGCCGCGCAGGCCGTGATGGCTTGTGGTGAAAAGTTTGCGTACGTGGACATCCTGCAGAACCCGGAAATCCGCGCCAACCTGCCTAAATACGCCAACTGGCCAACCTTCCCGCAACTGTGGGTCGGTGGCGAGCTGGTTGGTGGTAGCGACATCATGATCGAGATGTCGGCTGATGGTTCGCTGCAAAGCACCATCAAGGCTGCTGTTGCTGCCGCTGCTGCCAAGAGCGACGCCTGATTGTCTTCCGTGTAGGAGCGAGGCTTGCCCGCGAAGAACGATAACGCGTGCATATGTTGAATCGCGTCATCGTTGTTCGCGGGCAAGCCATGCTCCTACAGGCACAAAAAAAGCCCCGCCTCTTCAAAGAGAGCGGGGCTTTTTAATGCGCCGGGAAACTTACTCGTCGTCACCCATCTGCGATTGCAGATAGTTCTCGATACCGATCTTGTCGATCAGGCCAAGTTGGGTTTCCAGCCAGTCGATATGTTCTTCTTCCGACTCGAGAATATCTTCCAGCAATTCACGGCTGCCGAAGTCGCCCACTTTTTCGCAATGAGCGATAGCGACTTTCAGGTCAGCGTGGCCGGTCTTCTCGATTTTCAGGTCGCACTCGAGCATTTCCTTGGTGTTCTCGCCGATCAGCAGTTTGCCAAGGTCCTGGACGTTGGGAATGCCTTCGAGGAACAGGATGCGCTTGATCAGCTTGTCCGCGTGCTTCATCTCGTCGATGGACTCGTGGTACTCGTGCTTGCCGAGCTTGTTCAGGCCCCAATCTTCGTACATGCGAGCGTGCAGGAAGTATTGATTGATCGCGATCAGCTCGTTGGCAAGAATCTTGTTGAGATGCTGAATGACTGTAACGTCGCCTTTCATGATGGGGTCCTGCCCTTTGTTAACCGTCTATAAGGCAGAGTTTGAGCCGACCAACTAAGGGTGTCAAACTTAAGTTATTGAATAATAAATGAAAATTAATCGGAATAAGAATGTTTGTGTTCCGCGTCTAGCATCTAAGCAATTGATTTTCAGGCATAAAAAAACCGGACATCAGTCCGGTTCTTTGAATAACGGCATTTTACGCGGCAGTAAATTCTGCAGGAAAAGGAATCGCGGCCTGGGCCGTCTGCAGAGATGTCAGGGTCTCGCGGACCACTTCCTTGGCAAGGCAGGCACATTTGCCGCACTGACTGGCAACGCCGGTGGCCTGGCGGACTTCCTTGTAGCTGCAGCATCCTTCATAGATCGCATCGCGGATTTGGCCGTCGGTGACGCCAGTGCAGAGGCAAACATACATAAGTGAAAACCGTCGCTTGTTTATGTCTCGAATGCGTTGGATCTTAATGTTAACGAGAATGATTGTCAAAGCACTTCCCCGGAGCTTTTTTCCAGGGCTGACGAACGGTTTGCATCCTGTGCAAGAGAGGGCAGTTCGCCATCGCGAATTTCACCGCTCAGGGAAAAACCCGAGGACAGGCCAAACACGCAGTGTATGATGGCCGGTCTTTGCGAATGGGCTTGTGTCACAGGGCTGTCGCCTCAGGGTGGCAGGCTGGCGCAAACCCGGTTTTTCACGTTTCTACACCAGGAGATATCCAATGAGCGTACTCGTAGGCAAACAAGCCCCTGACTTCACCGTACCGGCCGTACTCGGCAATGGCGAGATCGTTGACAGCTTCACTCTGTCCTCGGCTATCAAAGGCAAATACGGCCTGGTGTTCTTCTACCCACTGGACTTCACCTTCGTTTGCCCGTCCGAGCTGATCGCTCTGGACAATCGCATGTCGGAATTCAAGGCTCGCAACGTTGAAGTGATCGCTGTTTCGATCGACTCGCACTTCACCCACAACGCCTGGCGCAACACCCCGGTCAACAATGGCGGTATCGGCGAAGTCCGTTACACCATGGCTGCCGACATCAAGCAGGAAATCATGAAGGCCTACGACGTTCAGTCCGCTGACGGCGTTGCTTTCCGTGGCGCGTTCCTGATCGACGACAAAGGCGTTGTCCGTTCGCAGATCATCAACGACCTGCCACTGGGCCGTAACATGGAAGAGCTGCTGCGTCTGGTCGACGCTCTGCAATTCCACGAAGAGCACGGCGAAGTCTGCCCTGCCAACTGGAAAAAAGGCGACAAGGGCATGAACGCTTCGCCAGAAGGCGTTGCTGCTTACCTGACCGAGCACGCTGCTGCTCTGTAAGGCATGCTCCTGCCATAAAAGGCAGACATAAAAAAACCGGCCACATCAGGCCGGTTTTTTTATGGGCGGGATAACCGCCAGGTCTCTGTAGGAGCCGAGCTTGCTCGCGATGAACTTGAAAACGCCGCGGGGTATCAGGCTTCCAGCGTTATAGTTGACGACCATCGCGAGCAAGCTCGGCTCCTACAACAGCAGAGGCCTCAATCAATCGCCGAAATCTTTCCAGCCACCCATCTGCTTCCAGCGATTGACGATGCCGCAGAACAGCTCGGCCGTCTTCTCGGTGTCGTAGCGAGCCGAGTGGGCCTCGCGACCGTCGAAGTCGATGTCGGCAGCCTGACAGGCCTTGGCCAGCACTGTCTGACCGTAGGCCAGGCCGGCGAGGGTGGCGGTGTCGAAGCTGGAGAACGGGTGAAACGGGTTGCGCTTCATGTCCAGACGCGCAACTGCGGCGTTGAGGAAACCCAGGTCGAAGCTGCTGTTGTGGCCGACCAGAATCGCTCGCTTGCAGCCGTTGGCCTTCAGCGCCTTGCGCACGCCGCGGAAGATGTCGTTCAGCGCAGTCTCTTCACTCACCGCCATGCGCAGCGGGTGATCGAGCTTGATCCCGGTGAACTCCAGCGCCGCTGCCTCGATGTTCGCGCCTTCGAAAGGCTCGACGCGGAAGAAGTAGGTGTGATCAGGATAAACAAAACCCTTTTCATCCATGGCGATGGTGGTCGCAGCAATCTCCAGCAAGGCGTCGGTGGCCGAGTTGAAGCCACCGGTTTCTACGTCGACGACTACCGGCAGGTAACCACGGAACCTCGCAGCCATTGGATGACGGGAACCGCCCCCGCCACCTTGACCGTCCAGTTCGTCGTCGAAATGGTCTTCACTCACGCGTGTTCCTCCAGCAGGCGCCAGCGCAGTTTTTCACCGGCGCGCAGCGGGATAACGGTCAGCTCGCCAAACGGCAGGCTGCTTGGGGCGGTCCATTCTTCGCGAACCAGGGTAATGCGATCGGTGTTCACCGGCAGGCCGTAGAAACGCGGGCCATTGAGGCTGGCGAAGGCTTCGAGCTTGTCCAGCGCATTGCGCTGTTCGAAGGCTTCGGCATACATCTCGATTGCCGCGAACGCGGTGTAGCAGCCGGCGCAACCGCAGGCAGCTTCCTTGGCGTGCTGGGCGTGGGGCGCCGAGTCTGTGCCGAGGAAGAACTTCGCGCTGCCGCTGGTGGCGGCATCGAGCAAGGCTTCCTGATGGGTGTTGCGCTTGAGGATCGGCAGGCAATAGAAGTGCGGCCGAATCCCGCCGACCAGCATGTGGTTGCGGTTGTACAGCAGGTGATGCGCGGTGATGGTTGCGCCAACGTTGGCCGGGGCCGAGTTGACGAACTGCACGGCGTCCGCGGTGGTGATGTGTTCGAACACCACTTTGAGGGTCGGGAAACGCTCGACCACACGACGCATGTGCTCATCGATGAAGATCTTTTCGCGGTCGAACACGTCGACATCGCCACGGGTGACTTCACCGTGGATCAGCAACGGCATTCCCACTTCGGCCATGGCTTCGATAGCAGGGAAGATCTTGTCGATGCTGGTGACGCCAGAATCGGAGTTGGTGGTCGCGCCAGCCGGGTACAGCTTGGCGGCGTGAACGAAACCGCTGGCCTTTGCCTCGCGAATTTCCTCGGGCTGGGTACGGTCGGTGAGGTACAGAACCATCAGCGGTTCGAACCGGCTGCCGGCCGGGCGGGCAGCGAGGATACGCTGGCGATAGCCGTCGGCCTCGGTCGCATTGCGGACCGGAGGTACCAGGTTGGGCATGATGATGGCGCGACCAAAGGTGCGCGCGACATCCGCGACGGTATTGGTCAACACGGCACCATCGCGAAGATGAATGTGCCAGTCGTCGGGACGCAGCAGGGTCAGGCGGTCGGACATGAGGGGATTCCAGGCGGGTCAAACTGAGGGGAATGCTACCGGAAAAGACTCTTGCAGGCACTCGCTATCAAGTTTTGCCGAAAGCTTCCGATATCCAACAGGTATGCCGTAAACATCTGTGTGTCGGTCTTTGTGTTGTAGAAGCCAGTGGAGCCTTCCGTGCGCCAGCGTTATTTAGCCTTGCTCAGTGTGTTTGCCAGCCTTCCCGCGATGGCGCTCACTTTCCAGACCCGTCTGGAGAGCATCGAGTGGACGGTCGAAGGCGACAAGTTCGAGTGCCGCCTGACACAGCCGATCACCGATTTCGGCTCGGGGCAGTTCGTGCGCCGTGCCGGCGAGCAGGCGACATTCCGGCTCAACGCTTCCAACGCGATGATGGGCGGAGGCTCGGCCACCTTGCTGGCCGCCGCGGCGCCCTGGCAGCCGGGGCGAGGCGATATCAACCTGGGCACCGTGCGAATCGGCAGCGGCAATGTGCTGTTGAGCAGCTCCCAGGCTCAGGCCGGACGCCTGATCAGTGGCCTGATCGATGGGCGCAGTCCCGTGGTTCGGCGTTCCTCCGGGGATGGCGGAATCTCGGAAGTGCGTCTGTTGCCGGTCAGGTTCAACAAGGCGTTCGCCGATTACCAGGTGTGTGTCGCCAAGCTGTTGCCGCAAAATTTCGATCAGGTGAAGCAGTCCCAGATCGGTTTCCCCGGTGGCGGTATCGAACTGGACAGCGCGGCTAAAGCCAAGCTGCAGGTGATGCTGGAATACATGAAGGCCGATCCGACGGTTAATCGCATCGAGCTGGACGGTCACTCCGACAACGGTGGCAACCGCCTGACCAACCGGGACCTGTCGCGCCGCCGGGCCCTTGCCGTCATGGAGTACTTCAAGGCCAATGGCATCCAGGAATCGCAGATCACCATGCGTTTCCACGGCGAGAGTTATCCGCTGGCGCCCAACACCAACAGCACCAACCGGGCGAAGAACCGCCGGGTGGCGGTACGCCTGGAGCGGGGCACGCCGCCGGAGCAGGTGGCGCCGCAAGCTACGAAACAGGCCACTTCGGCAACTTCATGACCGATTGGTCATCGTCGCGCCCTCGACAGATTCTGTCGCTTCGTCGTCATAAGCTGTCGCGCCACTGTAAATTATTCTGTATGAGCGGTAGACTTCCCGGCTTTCCGTAGAACCCCGTGGAGTGATGGCATGGCGGACGTAAACAAGGTCGTTCTGGCGTATTCCGGCGGCCTGGACACTTCGGTGATCCTCAAGTGGCTGCAGGATACTTATAACTGTGAAGTGGTGACCTTCACCGCTGACCTGGGTCAGGGCGAAGAGGTCGAGCCGGCGCGTGCCAAGGCTCAGGCCATGGGCGTGAAAGAGATCTACATCGACGACTTGCGCGAAGAGTTCGTGCGCGATTTCGTATTCCCGATGTTCCGCGCCAACACCGTTTACGAAGGTGAGTACCTGCTGGGTACTTCCATCGCTCGTCCGTTGATCGCCAAGCGCCTGATCGAAATCGCCAACGAAACCGGCGCTGACGCCATTTCCCACGGCGCCACCGGCAAGGGCAACGACCAGGTTCGTTTCGAACTGGGCGCCTACGCTCTGAAGCCAGGCGTGAAAGTGATTGCTCCGTGGCGCGAATGGGACCTGCTGTCCCGTGAAAAGCTGATGGATTACGCTGAAAAGCACGCCATCCCGATCGAGCGTCACGGCAAGAAGAAATCCCCGTACTCGATGGACGCCAACCTGCTGCACATCTCCTATGAAGGCGGCGTGCTGGAAGATACCTGGACCGAGCACGAAGAAGACATGTGGCGCTGGACCGTCTCCCCGGAGAACGCTCCCGACAAGCCGCAGTACCTGGAACTGACCTACCGCAACGGCGACATCGTGGCACTGGACGGCGTCGAAATGACTCCGGCTACCGTGCTGGCGACCCTGAACCGTATCGGTGGCGAACACGGCATCGGTCGTCTGGACATCGTCGAGAACCGTTACGTGGGCATGAAGTCCCGCGGCTGCTACGAAACCCCGGGCGGCACCATCATGCTGCGCGCTCACCGTGCGATCGAATCGATCACCCTGGACCGCGAAGTGGCTCACCTCAAAGACGAGTTGATGCCTAAGTACGCCAGCCTGATCTACACCGGTTACTGGTGGAGCCCTGAGCGTCTGATGCTGCAACAGATGATCGACGCGAGCCAGGTCAACGTGAACGGCGTCGTACGCCTGAAACTGTACAAGGGCAACGTGATCGTCACCGGCCGCAAGTCCGACGACTCGCTGTTCGATGCCAACATCGCGACCTTCGAGGAAGATGGCGGCGCCTACAACCAGGCCGATGCGGCGGGCTTCATCAAGCTCAACGCCTTGCGCATGCGTATTGCTGCCAACAAGGGCCGGAAACTGTTCTGAGTCCCTTGAGCGGTAAATGAAATGGTGGCCTTGTCGTCGACGGGGCCACCATTTTTTTTGCTTTGAAATCGCGATACGACGATTCCACGCCAATCTGCCTGATACCTCCTGGTTTGCTTCTCACTGATAAGACTTGCCTTGTGCTCAAGTGATTGTCAGTGGGCGCTGGTCCATGACCGTCACCCTTTTTGAATTCAAGTCATACGCGACGCAGCAATTGGCGTTACCGCGTTTGCTGCTGCGCCTGGAAAACTCGAACAGACTGTCCCCCAGTGATTTTTCCAGAGCGTTGTCGGTTAGAAACAGGATCACCTGGGTTTTTCCTTCCTGCGGTTTCTTTATTCGCGCAAGTAACGCGTTGAACTCCATTCTGGTTTTCATCCATCGGGTATCGATGATGTGCATGCCCTTGAGTTGCTTGGGCAGGCGAACGTGCTGCCAATCGATTGGCCCGGGTGGCGCCTGAGCGCTGCAAGAAAGTTCGCCGGCGCGCGGGCCTTTTGCTGAAGTGCTGGTTAATGGTTCGGCCTCGTCCATGGCCTTGAGAAAGTGCTCGTCCTTTTCAAAATCCGAGGGTGAATACAGCGATCGGTAATTGAAGTTGAGGGTCACGAAGAAAAGAAACAGCAGATAAAAAGGAAAACTGATCAGGAACCAGACGTAGATCTCTCTTTCATCGTTATCGAGGAAAGGCAGGGAAACGGCGGCCGAGGTTTCAGACAGTGTTGCGAATGTCGCGATGATGGTCATGGGGTTGGTCATTCTTTTCTTGAGCTTGTTCATGTTCATTACTCATAGTTGTCGATGCCCGTTTGAAGGATTTTATTTAAGGTCATTGTTATCGGGTTTAAGGATGGGGTTTCGTTAATGATTATCCATGGGTGATTTTTTGCTGTAAGAGCTAACAGATACTCGGTGTGTGATATTTCTGCTGTTAATGTTTTGCGCCGCCGGCGTCAGTAATATTCGGCGCGATTTGATTTCCCGGAATGTGATCGTTCATTTCGGATCCAAACCGATAGCGCACTAATCAAGACCATGGATACAGTTTTCAAGGCGTCGGGTTCGCAGGATTTTTGTAGGATTAATCCGCGAATCTTGTAGGGAATGTCTCTCGGTGCAGCTCGCCGGGGGGCGCGGCATGCAACGCGTCAAACGACTAGGCTATTGTGCGGGCTCTAAAAATTCGAACAGCGAAAATTGGACCTGCCCATGAATAAAGTGCTGATCGTGGATGATCATCCCGTCATTCGTCTTGCGGTACGTATGCTGATGGAGCGTCATGGCTACGAAGTTGTGGCAGAAACCGATAACGGCGTGGATGCATTGCAACTGGCACGAGAGTTCTTGCCGGATATTGTCATTCTGGATATCGGGATACCCAAGCTGGACGGGCTGGAAGTTATCGCGCGACTGACGACGGCAGGCATGCCGATTAAGGTGTTGATATTGACCTCCCAGTCCCCCGGGCACTTTTCAATGCGCTGCATGCAATCGGGGGCTGCCGGATACGTCTGCAAGCAGCAGGACCTGACCGAACTTCTCAGTGCGATAAAAGCGGTATTGTCTGGTTACAGCTATTTCCCCAATCAGGCCTTGCATACCGTGCGGGCGAGCCTGGGTAACGCCAGTGAAGCGGAAATGGTGGATCGCCTGTCGGGGCGGGAAATGATGGTGCTGCAACAGTTGGCCAGGGGAAAGACCAACAAGGAAATTGCCGATGGCATGTTTCTGAGCAACAAGACTGTCAGCACTTACAAGACGCGCCTGTTATTGAAACTCAATGCGCGCTCGCTGGTTGACTTGATCGAACTGGCTCAGCGCAATGGAATAGTGTGACTTTATCCCGGGAGAGACGGTTGAAATGAGCGCGCAATTATCTCAGTACGGCGCAATGAAAAAAGCCTCCGTTTCGGAGGCTTTCAGGTGTCATAAGTCAAAATCGTAATCGGCCAATTGCTTTTGCAGTCGGCGCTCCTCCAGTAGATTGTCGATGGTACGGCGTTTGCTCAGGTTGGTTTTCGCTACTTCGACAACCGGTTCGGCATCCTCTGCTTCAACGGCAGTGAACTCGTCATCTACGTCCAATTGCTCTTTGCCAGTGCTCATTTAGTTACCTCAGGCTAAGAAGGCCTTTGGCGCTCCTTATATCGATATTCGCCCGGCGGGTAAAAAAGATTTTTTCAATCGATATATCAATAATTTTAATAGCGGCTCAATCGTCGGAGGTCTTGTGCTTGTATTCGCACAAGTCTTCGATACGGCAACTGCCGCAGCGAGGCTTGCGGGCCAGGCACACATAACGTCCGTGAAGGATCAGCCAGTGATGGGAGTCGAGCAGGTACTCCTTGGGCACGAACTTCATCAGTTTCTTCTCGACCTCGACCACATTCTTGCCTGGCGCAATGCCGGTGCGGTTGCTGACCCTGAAGATATGGGTATCGACAGCCATCGTCAGCTGACGGAATGCGGTATTGAGCACCACGTTGGCGGTCTTGCGACCGACACCGGGCAGGGCCTCCAGCTCTTCGCGGGTTTGCGGCACTTCGCTGGCGTGACGTTCAACCAGCAAACGGCAGGTCTCGATCACATTTTTCGCCTTGCTGTTGAACAGGCCGATGGTCTTGATGTACTCCGACAGCCCCTCAATCCCCAAGGCGTGCATCGCGGCAGGCGTATTGGCGACCGGGAACAGTTTTGCCGTGGCCTTGTTGACGCCGACGTCGGTCGATTGCGCCGACAGGATCACCGCGATCAGCAACTCGAAGGGCGATGAGTAGGCTAGTTCGGTCTTCGGTTCCGGATTGTCTTCGTGAAGCCTGCGGAATATTTCCAGACGTTTTGCGGCATTCATGGGCAGTGCGTTTCCTCGAAAGCGATCATTGTTCAGGTGTTGGGCGGCGCCAGGCCTGCCACGCGGCGATGAGCAATCCCAGCAAAATGAAGCCGCCGGGTGCCAGTGTGGCCAGGCGCAGGCCACCCATTGCGCCGTTGCCGAGCAGTTCGCGCAGCAATCCCAAGCCCAGCATCAAGGCGCCGAACGCGGCGCACAGGTTCAGGCGACTTCGCCAGGGGCTCTGGAAGAATCCTGTGTACTCCAGCACCACACATTGCAAGGCGATCAACGCCGAATAAATCCCCATCTGCTGATACCACTGCAACGACCAGAGTTGCACGGCGAGTTGCGCGCAACTGGTCAGGGTTGCGGCCAGAATCACACTGGCCAGCAATTGCATCGACGTCAGCAGACGCGGCCGCAAGGCGTTCATCACCACGCCGAACACTGCGATCACCACCATGAACATCAGCCACAAACCCAGAGCGGTCATGACTGAGCTGGTGGCACCGATCAGGGGTGCGAGCATCAACGAGTTCTGCAACAGCGGCGATTTACTCATGGGCAGGACTCCCGAGCAGTGGTTGCCGGTGTTCATCAAAGTAGCGCAGGGCATCGTGGGTGGCGTTGATCACGGCCCGCGATGTGATGGTCGCTCCGGCGATCTGGTCGAATTGTCCTTGATCCTTTTTCAGGGCCCAGCCGCTGTCGCCCGGATCGTTGAGGGATTTTCCGGATAACAGCCCGAGCCAGGCATTGGGCCATTCGGCGATACGCGCGCCGAGGCCCGGCGTTTCCACCTGCTTGAGGGTTTTCACGCCGATCAGCCGGCCATTGAGGTCGATGGCGATCAGCAATTCGATGCTGCCTTCGTATCCCAGTGTCTGGCTTCGCAGCAGGACGGCATGGGGTTGGCCGGCTCTGGTTGCCCGGTAACCCGCCAGCAGTGTGCTGTTGGCCAGCGTGGGTTTTTCCAGGGCGAGCGGTTGTTCCAGCGGCTGATTGTCGTAGCTGTCCGGCGGCAGCACATCCAGCAGGTTGCGGCTGTCGATCAGGCGCTGCTCGGCGGCAATTCTCGGGGCACTGCTGTGCTGCGCAAACCAGGTCAGGCCAATCCCGACGACGGCCAGTAAACCGACAATGACAATGCTCGACGCGCGGCTCATGGTGCGGTTCGCTCCTGTCGGGCGGTAGCGAGACGCTCCAGCATCGGCACGCACAGGTTCATCAGCAACACGGCGAAGGCCACGCCATCGGGGTAGCCGCCCCAAGTGCGAATCACATAGGTCAGCACCCCGACGCCGATCCCGAACAGCAATTTCGCACCCGGGGTTTTGGCGCCGGACACCGGTTCCGTGACGATGAAAAACGCGCCCAGCATGCTGGCCCCGGTGAGCAGATGAAACAGCGGCGAGCCATTGGAATCCGACCCGGAGCCGTTCCAGCACAACAGGCTGATGATGAACAGGCTGGCGAGCATGCCGACGGGCGCGTGCCAGCTGAATACCCGACGTTGCAGCAGGAAAGCGCCGCCGGCGAGAAACGCCAGATTGACCCATTCCACGCCACGACCGCCGAAGTGACCGAACGCCGGATTGCTCCCGAACAGTTCATCCATGGTCAGGCTTTTGTTGATGCGCAGGCTGTCCAGCGCCGTGGCCCGGACCCAGGCGTCCGGCTGATCGCCGAAACCGAATACCTGCTGCAACCCGCCCCACAGATCCATGCCGTGGGCTGCAGGCCACTGAGTCATTGGTTGTGGAAAGCCCACCATCACCAGGGCAAAACCGAGCATTGCCGGATTGAACGGATTGCTGCCGACGCCGCCATACAGGTGCTTGCCGAACAGCATGGCAAGCGCGGCGGCGCTGACTGTCAGCCACCAAGGGCAATAGGGCGGCAAAGCCAGAGCCAGCAGGGTCGCGCTGACCAGAGCACTGCCGTCGCTCAAGGACGGTTTGAGCGCGCGTTTGCGCAGGCGCAGCACCGCCGCTTCAGCGGCCAATGCGCCGCTGGCGGCCAGCAGCAGGTTGATCAGCACACCCCAGCCATACACCCAGAACATCGCCAGCAGCCCCGGCAGCGTTGCCAGGAGCACCAGTTTCATGGCCTGTTGCAAGCGGGTGTCGACCGACTCAAGGGGTGGCATAGGCGTCCACCTGACGCTCGGCTTCACCGAGTGCACGCTCCAGAGCTTCGATCTGCTCGGCGGGTGCCTGAGCGGCCTGGGCCTTTTTCAACTCGGCGCGGCGCATGGCCAACTGGATCTTCGCCCGATTCAAATCGGCATTCTTCGCAGGGGTCGCTGCGGGTGTCGGAGCTGGGGCAGGCGGCGCGACGCTTTCCAGTTGCGCCAGGGCCTGCTCGGCCGCCTCGAATTGCTGTTGCAGGACAATCAGCTGCGACTGCTGTTCGAAAGTCGGCGGATGACCGAAGGCCTTGAGGGATTTGGTCAGTTGCGCCCGGCTCATTGCCACATCGATCTTGGCTTTCTTCAGCGCCGCATCGGCATTGGCGGCCTTCTGCGCGCGTACGCGTTCAAGGGCGGCCTGCACCGGATCGAGGCTGGTCACGGCAGGCTGGGCCGCCTGTTGCGCCCGGGCCTGGCGTTCGGCGGCTTTCTGTTGTTCTTCGCGTTGCAGGCGGGCGTTGCGCCGTTCGAAACGGCGCCGTGCGTGATTGCGTTTGGCAGCGCGGGCGCGCTGCTCTTCGAGACTGAACGCCAGGCCGCCGACCACCGGCACCACCGTGGCCGTCGGCAACGGGCGCATTTCGATGCAGTCTACGGGGCAGGGCGCCACGCACAGGTCGCAGCCGGTGCATTCATCGATGATCACCGTGTGCATCAGCTTGGCTGCGCCGACGATGGCGTCCACCGGGCAGGCCTGGATGCATTTGGTGCAGCCAATGCATTCCGCCTCACGGATATAGGCAAGCTGCGCCGGAGCCGAACCCCGGCTGACATCCAGCTCCAGCACCGGCACATCCAGCAGTTCGGCCAGGGCGTGGATGGTTTCGTTGCCGCCTGGCGGGCACTTGTTGATCGGCTCGCCGCTGGCGATACCTTCTGCGTAGGGCTTGCATCCGGGATGACCGCATTTGCCGCATTGGGTCTGCGGCAACAGTGCGTCGATGCGTTGAATCAGACTCATGTTTTGATCAGTCCGCTGAATCCGAGAAAAGCCACTGCAATCAGTCCGGCGCCGATCAGATCAATCGGCAGGCCGCGAAAGGGCAGGGGAACATCATTATCGAGGGTGCGTTGGCGCAGGTCGTTGAACAGGCTCAACACCAGCCAGAAACCCAGCCCGGCGCCCAGGCTCAGGGCCGTGGCGCTCAGTAATCCCTGGTCATTGCGCACATTGAACAGCGCCACGCCGAGCACACCGGCGTTGCCCAGCAACAGCGGCCAGAGGCCTTCGAACGACAGCGTTGGAAACACCCGTGACAGGCCGGCGAGCACAGGGGTGATCAGCAACACGCTCAGGGGCAGCAGGACAAACAGGCTCAGCGCCGTGACTTGCAGCGGCATCAGCAGCCAATGCCAGAGCGCGTAACCCAGCACGCCGACGATCAACATCAGGCAGGTCGTCGCAATGCCCAGCGCATGCACTGGCCGGCGCTGGCTGGCCAGCAGCGGATCGACGCCCAGCGGCCATTGCAACACGAGGTTGTTGATCAGGGCGGTGCTGATAAGCGTGAGCAGTGCTTCGGTCATGTTCGTGCCGACGGGGACGGGGCTTTTTTAAGCGGCGGTCTGAAAAGCTTAGGCATTTTCCGACCCGGGCGGAGGGTGCCCGGACATGAAAATCCCACAGTCGCGCCGGGCACGACTGTGGGATCGGTTTGTCGCCGGATCTTACTTGATCCGCTGACCAGGCTTGGCGCCGCTGTCAGGGCTCAGCAGGTAGATCTCTTCACCGCCGGGGCCGGCGGCCATCACCATGCCTTCGGAAATACCGAACTTCATTTTCCGTGGCTTGAGGTTGGCGATCATCATAGTCAGGCGACCGTCGAGCTTGGATGGATCCGGGTAAGCGCTCTTGATGCCGGAGAACACGTTGCGTTGTTCGTCGCCGATATCCAGGGTCAGGCGCAGCAGCTTGTCGGCGCCCTCCACGGCTTCGGCCTTGACGATCAGGGCGACGCGCAGGTCGACCGCGGCAAAGGTGTCGAAGTCGATTTCCGGCGACAGCGGATCCTTGGCCAGTTCGCCGTTGCCGGCAGGCTGGGCGGCGCCGGTGTCGGTCTGGCTGGCGGCCAGGTCCTCTTTCGAAGCGTCTGTCATGGCTTGTACCTTGGCCGGGTCGATCCGGGTCATCAGCGCCTTGAACTCGTTCAACTGGTGGTTGGCCAGCAGCGTGGTGTGGTCGTTCCAGGTCAGCGGCGCGACGTTCAGGAACGCCTCGGCATCGGCGGCCAGCAGCGGCAGTACCGGCTTGAGGAAGATAACCAGCTGGCGGAACAGGTTGACGCCGGTGGCGCAGATGGCCTGGACTTCAGCCTGCTTGCCTTCCTGCTTGTTCAACGACCACGGCGCCTTGTCGGCGATCCAGGCGTTGGCGCGGTCGGCCAGGGCCATGATTTCGCGCATGGCACGGGCGAAGTCGCGGGCTTCATAGGCGTCGGCGATGCCTGGCGCTGCGGCCAGGAAAGCGTCGGTCAGTTCCGGCGCGGCATTGGTGTCGACCATCACGCCGGCATTGCCTTTGTGGATGAAACCGGCGCAACGGCTGGCGATGTTGACGACTTTGCCGACCAGGTCGGAGTTGACCTTCTGCACGAAGTCTTCGAGGTTCAGGTCAAGATCGTCGACGCCACGGCTCAGCTTGGAGGCGTAGTAGTAGCGCAGGTATTCCGGCGACAGGTGATCCAGGTAGGTGCGGGCCTTGATGAAGGTGCCGCGGGACTTGGACATTTTCTGACCGTTGACGGTCAGGTAGCCGTGCACGTTGATGCCGGTCGGCTTGCGGTAGCCCGCGCCTTCGAGCATGGCTGGCCAGAACAGGGCGTGGAAGTTGACGATATCCTTGCCGATGAAGTGGTACAGCTCGGCGGTGGAATCCTTGGCCCAGAACGCGTCGAAGTCCAGCTCCGGCGTGCGGTCGCACAGGTTCTTGAAGCTCGCCATGTAGCCGATCGGCGCGTCCAGCCAGACGTAGAAGTACTTGCCCGGCTCATCGGGGATTTCGAAACCGAAGTACGGCGCATCGCGGGAGATGTCCCACTGTTGCAGGCCGGCGTCGAGCCATTCGGCGATCTTGTTGGCGACGGCGTCCTGCAGGGTGCCGCTGCGGGTCCAGGTCTGCAGCATTTCCTGGAAGTCCGGCAGCTTGAAGAAGAAATGCTGGGAGTCCTTGAGTACCGGAGTCGCGCCGGAAATGGCCGATTTCGGGTCTTTCAGGTCGGTCGGCGCGTAGGTGGCACCGCATTTCTCGCAGTTGTCGCCGTATTGGTCTTCGGTGCCGCATTTCGGGCAGGTGCCCTTGATGAAGCGGTCGGCCAGGAACATTTTCTTTTCCGGGTCGAAATACTGGGTGATCGAGCGGGTAGCGATGTGCCCGGCGTCGCGCAGCTTCAGGTAGATGTGGCTCGACAGCTCACGGTTTTCTTCGGCGTGAGTGGAGTGGAAGTTGTCGAAGTCCACCAGGAATTCGGCAAAGTCGGCGCTGTGTTCAGCCTGAACGTTGGCGATCAGTTGTTCCGGGGTGATGCCTTCCTTTTCCGCGCGCAGCATGATCGCCGAACCGTGGGCGTCGTCGGCGCAGACATAAATGCATTGGTTGCCGCGGTGCTTCTGGAAGCGCACCCACATATCGGTCTGGATGTACTCCAGCATATGGCCAAGGTGAATCGAACCATTGGCATAGGGCAGGGCGCTGGTGACGAGGATCTTGCGTGGCTCGGACATGGGGCTCGGCTACTTGATGAAACGGAGGTCGGCCACTATAAAGCGCCGGCGTTTATTTTTCATCCCTATGCCACAGGTCCGCGTTCGCAACAAATGATCGTCAGGCATGCCGACTTTGATGCGGAACGGTTACGATACCCCCCTCGATTTTCCAGCCTTGTTATCGGAGTTGCCCATGAGCGCCGTCAATCGCGCAGCGGTGGAAGCCGTTCTTCGCCAGTACACCGACCCTTACCTGAACCAGGACCCGGTCAGCGCCGGATGTGTGCGCAGCATCGATGTCCAGGGCGACCGCGTCAGCGTTCAGCTCGAACTGGGCTACGCCGCCGGTCTGTTCAAGAGTGGTTGGGCGCAAATGCTGCAAATGGCTATCGAAGGTCTGGATGGCGTAGCGACAGCCCGTGTCGATATCACCAGCGTCATCGCCGCGCACAAGGCTCAGGCACAGGTGCCGGGGCTGGCCAACGTCAAGAACGTGGTGGCCGTGGCTTCCGGCAAGGGCGGCGTGGGCAAGTCCACCACCGCCGCCAACCTGGCCCTGGCCCTGGCCCGTGAAGGCGCCAAGGTCGGCATTCTCGACGCCGACATCTATGGCCCGAGCCAGGGCATCATGTTCGGCATCCCCGAAGGCACCCGTCCGCAGGTCAAGGATCAGAAGTGGTTCGTGCCGATCCAGTCCCATGGCGTGGAAGTGATGTCCATGGCCTTCCTCACCGACGACAACACGCCGATGGTCTGGCGCGGGCCGATGGTCTCCGGCGCCTTGCTGCAACTGGTGACCCAGACCGCGTGGGGCGATCTGGATTACCTGGTCATCGACATGCCGCCGGGCACCGGCGACATCCAGCTGACCCTGGCGCAGAAAGTCCCGGTGGCCGGCGCAGTCATCGTCACCACACCGCAGGACCTGGCCCTGCTCGACGCGCGCAAGGGCGTGGAGATGTTCCGCAAGGTCAACATCCCGGTGCTGGGCGTGGTGGAAAACATGGCCGTGCACATCTGCTCCAACTGCGGACATGCCGAGCATCTGTTCGGCGAGGGTGGCGGGGTGAAGCTGGCCAGCCAGTACGGCGTCGAACTGCTGGCCTCGCTGCCGCTGTCGATGGACATCCGCGAGCAGGCCGATGGCGGCAAGCCGACGGTCATCGCCGAGCCGGAAGGCCCGATCGCCATGGTTTACCAGGAACTGGCCCGCCACGTCGGCGCGCGGATCGTGTTGCAGGAAGCCTTGACGCCGGCGATGCCGAATATCAGCGTCAGCGACGATTGATAGCCTGAAATGCAGAACCCTGTGGGAGCGGGCTTGCTCGCGAATGCGGTGTGTCAGTAACAGAAAAGTTGACT
>NZ_JBSVXG010000047.1:0-34261 GCF_054070595.1 Pseudomonas sp. SDO55104_S430
CTGTGCACTCGATCCGCCTGATAGGCCGCAGTGTCTGAATTGGCGACTGCTTCGCAGCCGGACGCAGGCTTCGCCCGCTGCTACAAGGGCCTGTTTACTCCTCTTCTTCGTGCTGCAACTCGAACAGCAGCAATGATCGGCCTGTGACCGAATACTCATGCCCAAACTCAAACCGCTCCTGCCCACGAATCGACGGTTGGTTGGTGTCGATCATGCACGTCCAGAACCCGCCATCAGGCACTTCCGGCAACTTGAAGTTGACGATGTCGTGATGCGCATTGACCACCAGCAACAGCGTGGCATCGCCCCCTTTGCGTCGGATGCCGGTTTCCTGAGCTCGCCCGTCCAGCAGCATGCCCAGGCAGCGATTGTGCGCGTCGTGCCAGTGTTCGGTGGTCATTTCCGTGCCATCTGCCGCCAGCCAAGTCACGTCCTTGACGCCGATGTCCTCGTTGTAATTGCCCACCAGAAAACGTCCGCGACGCAGGATTGGATAAGCCAGGCGTAACTTGATCAGGCGTTTGACGAACTTGAGCAACGCCTTGCCGTCTTCGCTCAGGTCCCAGTTGACCCAGCCGATCTCGCTGTCCTGGCAATAGGCGTTGTTGTTGCCGTCCTGGGTGCGGGCGAATTCGTCGCCGGCCACCAGCATCGGCGTGCCCTGGGCCAGCAGCAGGGTGGCGAAGAAATTGCGCATCTGCCGGTGGCGCAGGGCATTGATCTCGGGATCGTCGGTGGGGCCTTCGACGCCATGGTTCCAGGACAGGTTGTTGTTGCTGCCGTCCTGGTTGTTCTCGTCGTTGGCCTCGTTGTGCTTGTCGTTGTACGACACCAGATCGTTGAGGGTGAAACCGTCATGGGCGGTGACGAAGTTCACCGACGCATATGGCCTGCGCCCCCGTTGATTGAACATCTCGCCGGAGGCCGTCATGCGGCTGGCGAAGTCCGCCAGCTGGCCATCGTCGCCTTTCCAGAAGGCGCGCACGGTGTCGCGGAATTTGTCGTTCCATTCCACCCAACCCGGCGGAAAGCCACCGACCTGATAGCCGCCGGGGCCACAATCCCAGGGCTCGGCGATCATCTTCACCTGCCGCAGCACCGGATCCTGCCGGCAGGCGACAAGGAAACTGTGACGCTCGTCGAAGCCATCGTGATAACGCCCGAGAATCGTCGCCAGGTCGAAACGGAAACCGTCGACATGCATCTCCGAAGCCCAGTAACGCAGGGAGTCGGTGACCATCTGCAGCACGCACGGATGACTCAAATCCAGGGTATTGCCGGTGCCGGAATCGTTGATGTAGAAGCGCTTGTCGTCCGGCATCAGGCGGTAGTACGAGGCGTTGTCGATCCCGCGCATGGACAGGGTCGGCCCCTGTTCGTTGCCCTCGGCGGTGTGGTTGTAGACCACGTCGAGGATCACTTCCAGATTGGCTTCGTGCAGGTGCGCGACCATTTCCTTGAACTCGGCGATCTTGCCGCTGGCCAGGTACCGAGGGTCGGGGGCGAAAAAGGCGATGCTGTTGTAGCCCCAGTAATTGGTCATGCCCTTGTGCAACAGATGCTGGTCGTTGACGAAGGCATGGATCGGCAGCAGCTCGACCGTGGACACGCCGAGCTTGCGGATGTGTTCGAGCACGTCGTCGACCATCAACCCGGCAAAGGTGCCGCGCACGTTCTCGGGAACGGCGGGGTGGCGCATGGTGATACCGCGCACGTGGGTTTCATAAATGATGGTCTTGTCCCACGGCACACTGACCCGATGATCGTTGCCCCAGGTGTGCGCCGGGTCGATCACCTTGCACTTGGGCACGAAGGGCGCGCTGTCGCGTTCATCGAAACTGAGATCGGCGTCAGGATGGCCGATGGTGTAGCCGAACAGCGCCTCGGACCACTTCAGCTTGCCCACCAGTTGCTTGGCGTAGGGGTCGATCAGCAGTTTGTTGTGGTTGAAGCGATGACCGTTGGCCGGGTCATACGGGCCGTAAACCCGGTAGCCGTAGATCAATCCCGGATGAGCGTCCGGCAGGTAGCCGTGGTAGATCTCGTCGGTGTATTCCGGCAACTCGATGCGTTCGAGTTCGACCTCACCGGCATCGTCGAAGATGCACAGCTCGACCTTGGTGGCATTGGCGGAAAACAGGGCGAAGTTGACCCCCAGACCATCCCAGGTCGCGCCCAACGGGAAGGGCAGGCCTTCGCGGATACGCGAGGGCTCATGGGGTGCCGGGGTGTCTTTTTTGGGGCGGGTCATAGGTGCTCCTGCAAGGCGGATAACTGCGGGGTTTGCGCTACCTGTGGGAGCGGGCTTGCTCGCGAAGGCGTAGTGTCAGTCGACATTGATGCTGGCTGTTCTGCCGCTTTCGCGAGCAAGCCCGCTCCCACAGGTCTTGCACAAGTTCAGGAAGTTTTCATAGGGCAAACGAAACCCTTGTGGCGAGCGCACTCGCCACTCAAATCAATCAGTTCAAATCGGTTAAAGCATCAGGCCGCGGGCGGTTTACGCGGGGCGCGGGGCTTTTTCTCGGCGGCCTTTTCCCCGGGCGGAATCACCGATGCCGCAGCGGCTGGCTTGGCCTTGGTGACCTTGGCCTTCGGCTCGCCGGCCTTGCCATTGAGCGTCTTGGCGGCTGCGGCGGATTTGCTGGCCGGGGTCTTGCTGCCCGTCGCCTTGGGCGCCTTTTTCGGTGCCAACGCTTCGGCTTCGGCCAGTTTGCTGGCCATCTCCCAATGGCGGGCTTCCTGGCCTTCGGGTTTGCCTTCGGACTCCCAGATCTGATAGGCGAACTCGCGGATGCGTTTATCTTGGGTACTCATCGCATTGCTCCTGAACAACTCAAGTGTCGGTAATTTGGATGAACAGATTGACCGGGAAGTCCCCCAGCGCGGCGCTGACCAGCAGCTCCTTTTGTGTTGTGACTGCGGAGCCTGAAAAAAGTCCCTTGAGATTTTCTTCCTCTGTTGTGAACGGCAAATGAACCCGCGTATCGCCCCACTGCGAAGCATCGACCTGCGGTTCGGCACCGTTTTCCAGCAATGAAGCACAGCGGATCGGTACGATCACGATTGCCCGCTTTCCCGCCTGTTCTCGAACGAACGCCAGCACCCGATGGGCCTGGCTGCCCGTGACCTCCAGAGGCTGATAAGTCCCCCGGCGAAACAGCTCCGGGTGCTCGGCGCGCAGGCCCAGCGTGCGGGCAATCAAGGCTTGCTTGATGCGCCCGTCACGCCAGTTCGCCAGCAGCTCCGGCAACGCCGCCGCTTGCTGCAGCGCCTGTTGTCGAGCGGCGTAATCCACGGGGCGGCGGTTGTCCGGGTCGACCAGGGAAAAGTCCCAGTACTCATTGCCCTGATACAGATCCGGCACCCCGGGCACCGTCATGCGCAGCAAGGTTTGCGCCAAGCCATTGAGTGCGCCGGGGGCCGCAATGGTTTGCACGGCCTTGCTGAGGGCCGAGCGCAGCAGTTCACCCTCGGGCGTCAGCAACAGGCGCTTGAGAAAGGTTTCGCAGGCTTGTTCGTAGGCCTCGTTCGGCGCGCTCCAACTGCTTTGCAACTTGGCTTCGCGCAGAGCCTTGCGTTGCCATTGCCAGACGCGCTCGGCGTAATCCTCGAGGGCTGCTGGATCATTGATACCCAGTTCGAGTGGCCAGCTGCCAAGCAGTGCCTGATACAGAATCAGTTCGTCGCCGGCCGACGGTGCCAGGTCATCGTCGCGCAACGGTCGGGCAAGGGTGCGCCACAGACCGACATGTTCGGCGTACCAGCGACTGCGCTCGCTCAACACCGCCAGGCGCGCGCGACTGTCTTCGCCACGCTTGTGGTCGTGGGTCGCGGTGGCCAAGAGGTTGTCGGGGAATTCGGCCAGGCGCTGGGTGCAGGCGCCGTGAAAATCGGCCACCGGGGCGCTGAACTGCTCGGTGCTGAAACCGACGTCATTGCGTGACAGCACGACCGCCGAGCGATAAAACGCGGTGTCCTCCACGGCCTTTGCCGCTGCCGGCGAGGTCAATTGCTGGAAACGCACACAGGCATGCTTGAGGCGCTTGCGGGCCCGTCCCGCCGGGCGTTTGCGCCAAGGCTCGCCTCCCAGCCAGCCGGCCAGGCAATCGAGCACCGGCCAGTCGGCCTCGCCCAGGGTTTGCCGGGCACCGTCCATGGCCTGGCGGAAGATCACTTCATCCTGGGCCGAACGCCCGAGCGGGCTGATGTAGGTGCGGTAAACCGGGAAGTGCACGATCAGTTCCAGCAACGCGCGGCGGATCGCGCCGAGGGTCAGGTCGCGGGTCATCAGGTCATCCCGGGCCACTTGCAGCAGGGCCTGGGCGACGCTTTCGAAATCACCCGCGAGGGAACCGTTGAGGATTTGCTGGCGGGCCAGTTGCGCTTCCTGGCGAAAGTCCGCCGGGCGCTCGCTGTAGCGCTGCCACAGATCGCCGAGGGCCTGCTCGCCCTGGGGATCGTGTTGCAGCAGCGACAGCTGATTCATGAATTCATAACCGGTGGTGCCGTCCACCGACCAGTCGCGGCGCAGGGTTTCACCTTCGCCGAGGATTTTCTCGACGTAGATCGGCAAATGCCGGCCTGGCGCCAGACGATCCACGCGCCGCCGCAACTTGCGGCAGTAACCCCGGGGATCGGCAAGCCCGTCGATATGGTCGATGCGCAGACCGTCGATCAAGCCATCGGCCACCAGTTCGAAGATCTTCGCGTGGGTCGCCTCGAATACAGTGGGCCTTTCGACCCGCAGTCCGCCCAGTTCGTTGATATCGAAAAAGCGCCGCCAGTTGATGTCGTCCGCCGCGGTGCGCCAGCTGGCCAGGCGATAACTCTGGCGCTCCAGCAGATCGTGCAGCTTTTCGAAGCCTTCGGGCGTGGTCGAGTCGTAGCTTTGCAGGTGCTGTTCGATGGCTTTCAGGATGGCCGGATCACGGGCCAGTTCGCGCAGCTCTTCCTTCAGGGGAATGGCCAGTCCGTGGGCATCGGTCTGATAGCTCAGGGTGCTGAAACGGTCGGCCAGAGCCTTGAGCGGTTCGGCGTCGCTCTTGAGCAGTTCGCCGAAATGGCTGGGGCAGATCGGGAAATGGTGCTCGTAATGTTCGACATGAAACGCGCCGCGCCCGGCATCGAAACGCAGGGGCAGGGTGCCGTCCTGCAAGGCGATGCCGTAGTCGCTGCCCAGGAATGGCAACAGCAACTGGCCTTCCATCAACGGGTCAGGTGAATGCCACTGAATGTCGAAGAATTCGCCGTAGGGGCTCAGCCGGCCCCATTCGAGCAGGTCGAGCCACCAGGGATTGTCGCTGGCCCCGACGGCCATGTGGTTGGAGACGATATCGAGGATCAGGCCCATTTGCTGGCCGCGCAACGCACTGACCAGACGACGCAGGGCCGCCTCACCGCCCAGCTCCGGGTTGACCGTGGTTGGGTCCACCACGTCGTAACCATGCATCGACCCGGCGCGAGCACTCAGCAGCGGCGAGGCATACACGTGGCTGATGCCGAGCCTGGCGAAGTACGGCACCAGTGCAACTGCGTCGTCGAGGGTAAAGCCTTTATGAAATTGCAGGCGCAAGGTCGCCCGTATCGGTTGTGGAGTGGACTGCACCGTCATGAATCACGCTCTGCGGCCTGGAGTCGCGCGCAGGCCAGCAGTTCCAGGCGCCGCGCGGCGTCCGGATTGTCCAGCAGGATTTCACTGTAGCCGGGCAGGCGTCGCGACCAGTTGGGGTGGGTATCGATGGTGCCGGGAAGGTTGGCCTGCTGTTCGATGCCCAGGGCATCTTCCAGCGGCAACAGCACCAGCGGCGCTCGGGTGTGGCCGAGGAAACGCACGCTGGCATCCAGTACCTGATCGGTTTCGTGGGATTCCTCGCGAAAGTTCTGCGGATCCTGGGTCAGGACCCGGCGCAGGCCTTCACGCTCCCTTTCGCGGTGCTGGCGCCATTCGATTTCGCCGTTGGCATCGATCAGGTTCAAGCGGGCGCTCCAGTCGATATCACGTCCATGCCACCAACCGTTGAGGGTCGGCAGGTCGTGGGTGCTGGTGGTAGCGAGCGCGTTGTCCGGCCAGTCGAGGATCGGCTTGAAGTGGGTGTTGTCCTGTTCGAACAGCAGCACGCGCATGCCCAGCATCGAGCGAGCGATGAGCTTTTCCCGCAGGCCGTCGGGCACGGTGCCGAGGTCTTCGCCGAGGACGATGGCCTGATGGCGATGGGATTCGAGGGTCAGCAGGCGTAGCAGGTCGTCGATCGGGTAATAGAGATAGGCGCCATCGGCGGGCGGTGCACCGTTGGGGATCACCCACAGCCGCTGCAGGCCCATGACATGGTCGATGCGCAGGCCGCCGGCGTGGGCGAAGTTGGCGCGCAGCATCTCGATGAAGGCGCGAAAGCCGTTGCGCACCAGGCCTTCGGGGGAAAACGCGGAGATGCCCCAGCCCTGGCCGCTGCGGTTAAGGATGTCTGGCGGCGCGCCGACAGTGAGCGAGGCGAGCAATTCATCCTGGCGGCTCCAGGCCTGACTGCCGCCACCATCGGCGCCGACGGCGAGGTCGGCAATCAGGCCGATGCTCATGCCACTGCTGCGGGCGGCGGTCTGGGCGCGTTCCAGGCTGCGGTCGATCAGCCACTGACAGAAGGCGAAATAGCCGATGCGCTCGGCGTTTTCTTCGGCGAATTCGGCCAGGGCGGCACTGCGCGGATCGCGCCATTGTTCGGGCCACTGCCGCCAGTCGAGGTTTTCCCCCTTGGCGGCGCGGACCTCCTGAATGGCTTCGAACCGGCAATGATTTTCCAGGGCTTCGCCGCCAGCGTGACGAAAGCTGCTGAAGTCGGCGTGCAGCGGGTGTTCGCCCTGGATGAAACCTTCGTACAGGGCGTGCAGCAGGCGTTGCTTGGCGTTGGCGGCGGCCGGCCAGTCGATCAGCGGCCGCTGCTCGAGTTCTCTGAGTTCGTCCGCCAGGCCGGTGGCGTCGATGGCTGCGCGCATCGCACGTTCACCCAGGATCGCGCCGGGCGCGCAATACAGGCTGTTGAGGAACAGACGGCTGGAGGGCGAGTAGGGGCTGTAGCGCCCGGTGTCGGCGGCGAACATGGCATGCAGCGGGCTGATCGCCAGGGCTTCGGCGCCGCGCTCGCCCGCCACCCGGGCCAGTTCTTCCAGCGCCAGGGTATCGCCGAACCCGCCATCGCCGGTGCGACGCAGGGAATAGAGTTGCGCGCTCAGGCCCCAGACCCGCGGGATCGGCGAGTCCACGGCGTCTCCTACGCTGAAGCAGCGCTCGGGAGACACGGCAAGGGTAAAGTTCTGGCCGTCGATGCTGACATGCTGATAGCCCACCGGAATCATTCCCGGCAGGGTGGCTTCGGCATCAAGCTTGAGGCTCAGTTGCGAGCCGTCTTCGAGGTGAATCTCGCACGGCGTGTGCGGTTCGAAAAAGTGCGCCAGATTCAGGCCGATACCGACGTCGGCGGTGATCAGTGGCGGCAGGGTCAGGGTCTCTTGCGCTTGCTGCAATTCCACCAGGCTGGCGTCGATTTCCTGGGCGCTGCCGGCCGGATGGCCGAGCCCGGTCAGAACGTTGCGCAAGACCGAGGGGGCGACCTTTTGCTGGCGTCCGTTGGCGTCGATCCAGTCGACCGCCAGGCCCGCCCGGCTGGCGAGGATTTCCAGTTGCGCATCGCTCATTCACGCTCTCCGTTCGGGGGTAGCAAAGGGGGCGCGGCCTTGAGGCTAACGAGCGCGCTGTATGGCGAAAGCGTGCCCTGTTCTTGCTGGCCACGTGGTGGTTGTTCGAATAACAGTTGCGCATCGGTGTGCGGTGAGTGGACCACCGGCACGTCGCTGAGGTTCAGGTCGATACGCAATTGGCTGCCATCGCCCATCAGCCAGCGCGCCGATACCGCGCCTGTGGCCAATACCTCGGCATCCAGCGCCTGGGCGCCGGGCAGACGCGGGATGATGTGCCGGTGGCGGATCTGCAGCAGCTGTCGATACAGCGCTTCGGTACGCGAAACGCCTGCGTCTTTGAGTGTAGGTCTGGACGCTTCGAAGGTCTGCGGCGCATTCGGATCGGGGATGCGTTCGCGTTGACGGGGATCGGCGAACGCCTTGAAGGCGGCGAATTCGTTGCGCCGGCCTTCGCGCACCAGTTGCGCCAATTCACCGTTATGGCTGGTGAAAAACAGGAACGGCTGCTCGGCGGCGTATTCGTCGCCCATGAACAACAGCGGGATCATCGGCGACAGCAGGAGCAGCGCGGTGGCGGCGCGCAAGGCGTCGGGATGCGCCAGTTGATGCAGGCGCTCGCCGAAAGCGCGGTTGCCGATCTGATCGTGGTTCTGCAGGAACAGGATGAAAGCGCTGGGTGGCAGGTGTCCGCTGGCTTCGCCACGGCTTTGGCCATGACGATTGATATGGCCCTGGAACACGAAGCCCTGGCTCAGGCAGCGGGCCAGTTGTTCGGTGGGATTTTGCGCGTAATCGGCGTAGTAGGCATCGGTTTCGCCGGTCAACAGTACATGCAGGGCGTTGTGGCCGTCGTCGTTCCACTGGGCGTCATAGCCTTGCTCCAGCAGGCTCGCCTGATTGTGCTCGTTTTCCACCATCAGCCAGACGTGACGCGGCGGATCGATCTGCTGGCGCACCCGCTGTGCCAGTTCCTGGAGGAAATCCGGATCTTCGATGGCGTGTACCGCGTCCAGGCGCAGGCCGTCGAAGCGGTACTCCAGCAGCCACATCAGGGCGTTATCGATGAAGAAATCCCGCACCTCGCGGCGGCGGAAGTCGATGGCCGCGCCCCAGGGCGTGTGTTTGTCTTCATTGAAAAAGCCCTTGGCGTAGCGATGCAGGTAATTGCCGTCGGGGCCGAAGTGGTTGTACACCACGTCGAGAATCACCGCCAGGCCGTGGCCGTGGGCGGTGTCGATCAGGTGCTTGAGCTGTTCGGGGCTGCCATAGGAGGCCTGGGGCGCGTAGGGCAGCACCCCGTCGTAGCCCCAGTTGCGCTCGCCGGGAAACTGCGCCACGGGCATCAGTTCGATCGCGGTGATACCCAGTTCGACCAGGCGCGCCAGGTGCTGCTCGACGGCGGCAAAACCACCGAGGGCACCGACGTGTAATTCCTGGATCACTGCTTCATTCCACGGACGGCCCAGCCAGGTGCTGTGCCGCCAACGGTAAGCGTGGGGATCGACCACCACACTGTGCCGGTGCACATCGCCATCCTGGGCGCGGGAGGCCGGGTCGGGCACCTCCAGTTCGCCGTCGATGTTATAGCGGTAGCGCGTACCCGCCTCGCAGCGGGTGTTGATCACGAACCAGCCGTCGGCCTGGGGCAACAACGGCATGGACTGTCCATTTTCCAATTCGACACTGACGTAAAACGCATCTGGCGCCCACAACGCGAATTGCGTGTGTTCAGCGTCCAGCATGATTGCGCCGTGGGGCCAGGTCTCAAGGGTCCGTAACGGCATCTTGAAAGCCTCTTTTTACTGTTTGTGCGATTTCCCCAGTGCCCGGGCGACGAGCTTTTCGTAGAGATCGGCGTAGGGCTCGACGGCCTGGCACCAGTTGAAAGGTTGCGTCATGGCCTTGCAGCGCATGGCGTTGAGCAGTTCCGGGAAGGCGAACACCTTGAACGCGCGGCTCAGGGCCTCTTCGTAGCTTTCCACGGTGGATTCATCGAACAGAAAGCCGGTGACACCGTTTTCGATGGTGTCGGCCAGACCACCGGTATTTCGCGCCACCGGCAGAGAACCGAAACGCTGGGCGTACATTTGGCTCAGACCGCAAGGTTCATAGCGCGATGGCATTAGCAGGAAGTCGCTGCCGGCGAACATGCGACGGGCGTCGGTCTCGTTGAAGCCGATGCGCACGCCGATCTCGCCGGGGAAGCGCAGCGCCAGTTCGCGCATGGCCTGTTCTTCTTCAGGCTCGCCACGACCGATGATCGCGATCTGGCCGCCGTTTTTGACGATGAATTCGGAGACGGCTTCGGTCAGGTCCAGGCCTTTCTGATAGACCAGACGCGAAACCACGGCGAACAACGGGCCTTCGCTGGGGTTCAGACCGAACAGCTTGCGTACGTGGTCGGCGTTGACGGTCTTGCCTTCCCAGTCGCCGATGGCGAAGGGGCGGAACAGGTGAGCGTCGGTGGCCGAGTCCCAGCTCTCGTCGATGCCATTGGGGATGCCGCTGAGCTGGCCTTGCTGGGTCTTGGAGGCGAGGAAGCCGTCCAGGCCGCAACCGAAGGCCGGAGTGGTGATCTCCTGGGCGTAGGTGGCGCTGACGGTGGTGATGTGGCTCGAATAGGCCATGCCGGCCTTGAGGAACGACATCTTGCCGTAGAACTCCATGCCTTCCTGCTGCAGCGCGTGCTGCGGTATGCCCAGTTCCGGGCAGGAGCCCAGGCTGGTCACGCCCTGATAGGCCAGGTTATGGATGGTGAACAGGGTCGGCGTGCGCTGCCCGCGCCAGTGCATATAGGCGGGGGCGAGACCGGCGGGCCAGTCATGGGCGTGCACCAGGTCCGGGCACCAGTGGATTTGTGCCAGGTTGGCGGCGATGTCGGCGGCGGCCAGACCCAGGCGGGCGAAACGGATGTGGTTGTCCGGCCAGTCGCGACCGTTGTTGGCGCCGTAAGGCGAGCCTTCGCGCTCGTAGAGTTCGGGGCAGATCAACACGTAGATCACCAGGCCATCGGGCATGTCCATGCGTCCGATCTTGCAGGGTGGCAGTGCGGCATGTCCGCCCAGTTCGCCGATGATATGAATCGGGTTTTCACTGTGCATCACCTGCGGATAACCGGGGATCAACACACGCACGTCATGCAGGTGGGTCATGGCCCGGGGCAGGGCGGCAGACACGTCACCCAGGCCGCCGGTTTTCACCAGATCGGCAATTTCCGAGGTGACGAACAACACTTTCTTCCGGTTGGGATTTGCACTGACCGCTGGTGTCAGCGTTCGGGTGACGGGAACGCTGATCGACTGTGCAGTGGGAGCAATCACGACGCTCGATTCGCCGACGTGCGGGTGAGCACGTTCTCCCTGTATATCCAATGCCGCACTGATCATATGAATCTCCCGTGTCGTTGATCTAATTCTTAGCTCTGGCAAACACTAGTTCTTGTAAACAGGGCCCTGAATCCACGTCCTGTGGTCGGGCACAAAAGCGCCCCGCATCGGTGAGCAAACACTGCCCATGCGCTGAAGCAGAATGGGTGGATAAGCCATTGCAAGGATTGCACCAGTCGCAACGCACCGTCTTTTCATTCGACCAGCCGTTCACGGCAAAAGTTTCGAATATTTTTCCGCTTTGTGACCGACCGGTTCTGGCTTGCGAAACTCAGCCTAGACCAGAACTTAGAGCGGTAAAGCGCGAATGGCAAAATTGTTCGACAATCGGTTTAAAGAGGTACGGACGTGCCGGAAACTGGTGCGCACGCGCCGACGAAGTGCAGGTTTTTTTGGGAAATTGGCAGGAAATGAAGCACAAATGTCACATCGGTGTGCGTGGGTGGACACTTGGCTTGCACCATTGCGGTGCATGACTTTGTGGGAGCGAGCCTGCTCGCGATGAACGTCAGGACTCCGCGGGCATTCAGGCAGCCAGCGTTATCGTTGACCACCATCGCGAGCATGCTCGCTCCTACAGTAGGGCGGTCTCAGTTCAGTGGTCGGATCGGCGCACCGGCTGCCCAGGCCTGTATGTCTTCGATCATCTGCGAGAAGAACAGCTGATAGTTCTGCTGACTGACATACCCGACATGCGGTAAGGCCAAGACGTTTTCCAGGGTGCGGAACGGGTGGTTGGTGGGTAGCGGTTCAACTTCGAACACATCCAGTGCAGCGCCGGCAAGGTGGCGTTTTTGCAGGGCTTTGATGAGGGCAGATTCGTCGACGATCGGCCCACGTGCGGTGTTGACCAGCAGGGCGGTGGGTTTCATCCAGCTCAGGGCTTCGGCGTCTACCAGGCCGCGGGAGCGGTCGCTGAGGACCAGGTGCACGGACAGGATGTCGGCCTGTTCGAACAGTTCCTGCTTAGTGACATAGGTCACACCCGCTTGTGCGGCGCGTTCGGCAGTAAGGTTTTCGCTCCAGGCGATCACGCGCATGCCGAACACCTGACCGAACTGCGCGACACGCTGGCCGATGCTGCCAAGGCCCAGCACCGCCAGGGTCTTGCCATGCAGATCGCCGCCCAACCCTTGTTGCCATTTCCCTGCGCGCAACGAATTGGCTTCGTTCACCAGATTGCGGGTCGCCGCCATGATCAGCGCCCAGGTCAGTTCCGGGGCGGCGTGTTTGTAGCTGTCGCTGCCGCACACCTGAATACCGAGCGCCTTGGCGGCGTCCAGGTCGAGGGCGAAGTTGCGCATGCCCCCGGTCACCAGCAGCTTGAGCTTGGGCAAGCTCTTGAGCAGTTCCGCGTCGAAGCGGGTGCGCTCGCGCATCACGCAAATCACTTCGAAATCACCCAGACGTTTTGCCAGCGTTGCGTTGTCGGCAGGGTAGTCGTGGATGAAACTCACCTCACCGATCGGTTCGAGCACCGACCAGTCGACCACATCGCGGGCCACGTCCTGCCAATCGTCAATCACTGCAATCTGCACCGCCATCAGCCTTACCTCTTCAACGCACGGGATTGGTTTTGTTCAGCCAGCCAAGCAACGCCTTGTGAAACTCTGCCGGTTCTTCCATCTGCGGCGCGTGGCCCATGCCGGGGAATTCCACGAGGGTCGATTGGGGGATCAGTTTTGCCACCTGTTTGCCGAGCTGGTCGTAATGACCGAGTTTGGCCTTGACCTCGGGGGACGCGATATCACTGCCGATGGCGGTGGTATCGGACGTCCCGATCAGAAGCAGCGTGGGCATCTTCAGGTTCTGGAATTCGTAGTAAACCGGTTGGGTGAAGATCATGTCGTAGATCAGGGCCGAATTCCACGCGACTTGTGTATGCCCCGGGCCTTTGTTCAGGCCGGCGAGCATGTCGACCCAACGATCGAATTCAGGCTTCCAGCGCCCGCCGTAATAGGTGTTGCGTTCATAGGTGCGGATGCCGTCGGCGCTGAGCTTCAGCTCACGCTCGTACCACTGATCCACCGTGCGATAAGGCACGCCGAGGGCTTTCCAGTCTTCCAGGCCGATGGGGTTGACCATCGCCAGCTGTTCGACCTGCTCGGGATATTGCAGCGCATAACGGGTGGCGAGCATGCCGCCGGTGGAATGGCCGAGCAGCGTGGCCTTCTGGATGCCCAGAGCCTTAAGCAATTGTTGGGTGTTGCTGGCCAATTGTTGGAAGCTGTACTGATAGTGTGCAGGCTTGCTGGAGGTGCAGAAACCGATCTGGTCCGGCGCGATGACCCGGTAACCGGCGTCGCTCAAGGCCTTGATCGAGGTCTCCCAAGTGGCGCCGCAGAAATTCTTGCCGTGCATCAGCACCACGCTGCGGCCATTGGCCTTCCCGTGGGCGGCGACATCCATATAGCCCATTTGCAGGGACTGGCCCTGGGACTCGAATGCGAAATGCTTGACGGTGTAGGGGTATTCGAAACCTTGCAGCTCGGGACCGTAGGCAGGGCCTTCGGCGTGAGCGATGGCGGGCAGGGCGGCGGTCAGCAGCAGGCCGGGCAGCCAGCGGGTGAGGGGCATGGGCATGGATGAACTCCGGTTGAAATCCGCCGATGCTGTATCGGCACGATTAGGGCGACATTAAAGAGGCAATCGCCACAGCGGTTGGTTCAACCCATCCAGCCCAGGGTGGCCAGTGCCAATACGCCATACCGGGCGCCCTTGGCCAGGGTCACGATCAATAGGAATCGCCCCAGCGGTTCGCGCATTACGCCTGCGACCAGGGTCAGCGGATCGCCGATCACCGGCACCCAGCTGAGCAGCAGCGACCAGTGGCCGTAGCGTTGATAGTGAACCCGGGCCTTTTCCAGATGAGCCGGGCTGACCGGAAACCAGCACCGATCACGAAAGCGCTCGATGGCTCGCCCCAGCCACCAGTTCACCAGCGAACCGAGGACATTGCCCAGGGTCGCTACCGCCAGCAGCGACCACAGCCAGTATTTGTCGCTCAGCAGCAGACCGACCAATACCGCTTCGGATTGCAGTGGCAACAGTGTCGCGGCACCGAAAGCCGCGACGAAAAGACCGAAGTAGGCGCCGAAAATCAATGGGCGGGGTAGTCCGCCACGACTACATCCGTGCCGTCTTTCTTCAGACCGATCACCTGATAGGCATCGCTCATGCCGTCCATTTCCATGCCCGGCGAGCCCATGGGCATGCCGGGAGCGGCGACACCCAGCAAGTCATCGCGTTTGCTCAAGGCCACTACCTGATCGGCCGGTACATGGCCTTCGACGAATTTGCCGTTGATCAAACCGGTGTGACACGACGCCAGGCGCGGTGGCACGCCGTGCTGCTGCTTGAATTCGCTCATGTTGGTTTCGACATGGTCTTCGACCTTGAAACCGTTGGCTTCCAGGTGGCTGATCCATTTCTTGCAGCAGCCGCAGTTGGCATCGCGGTGGACTTCGATGGGAATCAGGTCGGCGGCCTGGGCTAGGGAGGAGATGAACAGGGCGCTCAAGGCAGCCAGACGCAGAGAGGTTCGCATGTCGGCAGGTGTCTCGGATGGCGGGCGAAAAATAACGCATTCTGACCGGTTTTCCCGGACAGGCATTCAAGGTTTGTTTCGAGATACTACAAAGCAGAACAGTCTCATGATGGTAGATCAAGGCTGTCAGGCAGATGAGGGGGACATTACAAATTTGTCAGCTTGGCCGCTGATGCCCTGGGATAAAGCCAAAAATCGTTATCGGCTGTAACATGCAGCGTTACTCGGCAGCGAGCCGGTTCTCGCCGCTTCGATTTATCTTCAGGAAATATCCATGACTCAGTCGCAACGTTTGAAGTATTCGATTCTGATCGCCGTGGCAGTGTTGGCGACCATGTTCGGTTTGACGTATTTGCAGAACACCGGTGTCATCAATGAAAAGCAGTTCCAGTACATCGCCATTGGTGTGGCGGTGGTCGTGGTGGTGATCAATGGCGTGATGCGGCGCAAGGTGAAGCCCTGAGCACGAGGGATCCCACTTGCCACCTGTGGGAATGCGATCATTTGTGGGAGCGAGCCTGCTCGCGATGGAGGTCAATGAGTACGCGGGCTGTCTGAATGCCAGCGGTGTCCGGGCTTCCATCGCGAGCAGGCTCTCTCCCACAGAGAGAACATGTCGTCTGTGGGAGTGTGGTTGATCAGTGATCCTGCAACACCGCCGCAGCCCGTGGATCAAGGCTGTAGCTCTTGTCGGCGTTGAGTACGATCACGCCCTCGCTGTTCAGGCGTTTCAACACTTCTCTCACGCTCAGGAACGACAGCGGAATATCCAGTTCCAGCAAATGCGTGTGCACGCCACGAACTCCCAGGCTACGGTCGCTTTCGGCGGCCGTCAGCAGGGCATCGATGACTTTGAGGCGAATCAGACTGGTTCGCAGGCCAAAACTCTTGAGCAGAAAACGGATCCGCTCGTTGCCTTGGCGCTCGGCACGCGGCTCAAAGACACCGACCCCGATGGAAGACTTCTTTGGTGCGTTTCCACCATCCGTTGGCAGTTGCGAGTTGTACATGGAAAAACTCCTTTTCAGAGCCTGATCAGGAAAATGGGCGCTCTTACAAGACAAGACGTATGAGCGACCCCAATCATGAAGACTTAAATGTAGAAATTTCGTCATCATGGTTTTACCCGTCCTGAAGGCGCCGCCAAATGGCGGTTCTGCCGCCTAAATTTTTTGCGTTTGCTTCGTCCTTGAATGGATGTGCCGTGCGTATCGACACGCAGAACGGTCATCATCGTTTTTCGATCAGGAGCGAGTGTGATTATTTCCAGCCAGTTAACCAGGTTGAGCCTGGCAGGCATGTTTCTGGGGCTGAGTCTTGCGGCGAATGCCCGCAGCCAGCCGGAGCAGGCGAGTGCCGATATCCGTCGGACCAGTTTTGGCGTGCCGCATATTCGGGCTGAAAACGAACGGGGGCTCGGGTTTGGAATCGGCTATGCCTACGCTCAGGATAACCTCTGTTTGCTGGCCAACGAGATCGCCACGGTGAACGGTCAACGCTCGCGCTATTTCGGCCCGGATCAGTTGACGGTCGAGGAACGCGAGAATCTGGTCAGTGACCTGTTTTTCACCTGGCTGAACACCCCGCAGGCGGTTGAAGGCTTCTGGCGGGCGCAAACCCCGCAGGTGCGCGAACTGATCGAAGGATACGTGGCCGGCTACAACCTTTCGCTGGCCGAGCGTCGCGGCCAGGGTCTGCCACAGCAATGCCAGGGCGAGTGGGCGCGGGACATCACTCCCCAGGATCTGGTGAAACTGACCCGTCGCCTGCTGGTGGAAGGTGGTGTCGGGCAATTCGCCGAAGCCCTGGCGGGCGCCACGCCGCCGGCCGCTGTCGCCGGCAATGACGGCAAACAGACGGCCTTCCAGCTGGCCGACACACGCATGCAGCGTTTCGCCCTCGACCGCGGCAGCAATGCGGTGGCGGTGGGCAGTGAGCGTTCGTTCAACGGTCGCGGCATGTTGCTGGCCAATCCGCATTTCCCGTGGGTTGGCGGCATGCGTTTCTACCAGATGCACCTGACCATTCCCGGCAAGCTGGACGTGATGGGCGCCGCCTTGCCAGGTCTGCCGATGATCAACATCGGTTTCAACCAGCACCTGGCCTGGACCCACACCGTGGACTCGTCCAAGCACTTCACCCTGTACCGCCTGCAGCTGGACCCCAAGGATTCGGCGCGCTACCTGCTCGACGGCAAATCCCTGCCTCTGCAGAAACAGACGCTGAGCGTTGACGTGAAGCAGGCAGATGGTTCGATCAAGTCCATTTCCCATGTGGTCTACAGCTCGCAGTTCGGACCGATCGTGCAGTGGCCGGGCAAGCTGGACTGGGACAAGCAGTTCGCCTACAGCCTGCGCGACGCCAATCTGGACAACGACCGCGTCCTTGCGCAGTGGTACGCCATGAACCAGGCCGACAGCCTCCAGGCATTCCAGGATTCGGTGCACAAAATCCAGGGCATTCCGTGGGTCAACACCCTGGCGGCGGACGACAAGGGGCAAACCCTGTACATGAACCTGTCGGTGGTGCCGAATGTCAGCGCCGAGAAGCTGGCGCAATGCAGCGATCCGCGCATCGGCCTGCAGATGATCGTGCTCGACGGCTCCAACAGCGCCTGTGCCTGGGACATCGACCCGCAGGCGGCGCAGAAGGGCATTTATGCCTCGGACAAGTTGCCGCAACTGCTGCGCAAGGATTTCGTGCAGCACTCCAACGATTCGGCGTGGATGGCCAACCCGGCGCAACCTTTGACCGGTTACTCGCCGCTGATCAGCCAGGACAGCCAGCCGCTGGGCCTGCGTTCGCGCTTTGCCCTGAACAGCCTGGCTTCGGTCGGCACGCTGGGTGTGGCGGATCTGCAGCGGATGGTGCTGGGCGATGAGGTGTACCAGGCCGGACAGGTGATGCCGGACCTGCTGCAATTCTGCGCGGGTGATCTGGGCGCCGATGCGCAAACCCTGGCGCCGCTGTGCGCCAGCCTCAAAACCTGGGATCGCAGGGCTAATCTGGAAAGCGGCCTGGGCTTCGTGCATTTCCAGAATGTGATGGAGGGGCTGGAGCAGGCGGAGGATGTCTGGCGAGTGGCCTTCGATCCGCAGGATCCGCAACACACCCCGCGCGGGTTGGCGGTGGATAAGCCGGCCGTGGCACAGGCGTTGCGCCAGGCGATGCTGGCTTCGGTCGAGCAGGTCAAAGCAGCGGGTCTCAAGCCGGACAGCCGTTGGGGCGATATACAGGTGGTCAGTCGCGGCGACCGGGAAACGCCGATCCACGGCGGGCCGGGAGCCTTGGGGGTGTACAACGCCATCCAGAGCGTGCCTCGCACCGACGGCAAGCGCGAAGTGGTCAGCGGCACCAGCTATCTGCAAATCGTCACCTTCGACGACAAGGGGCCTCAGGCCAAAGGGGTGTTGGCGTTTTCGCTGTCCAGTGATCCGGCGTCGAAATACGCCAATGACCAGACCCTGGCGTTTTCGAAGAAGCAGTTGAGCGTGCTGCCGTTTACCGAACAGCAGATCATGGCGGACCCGAATTACCAGGTGCAGACCATTCGTGAGCAGGATGGGAAGGTGGCGAAACAATAAATTCCAGCACTGACTGCGGTCCCTGTGGGAGCGGGCTTGTTCTCGCGAAGAGGTCGGTACATTCAACATCGGTGTTGACTGTGCCGACGCCTTCGCGGGCAAGCCACGCTCCCACAGGGTTTTGTGTGTTTCACAGATTTTTTGATCGACAGAGAAACCTGTGGGAGCCGGGCTTGCCCGCGAAGAGGCCGGCACATTCGACATGGATGCTGACTGGTCTGACGCCTTCGCGGGCAAGCCACGCTCCCACAAGGTTTTGTGGCAGCCGCGGGGCTCAGGGTTACCAATCACCGTCCAGGGGTGTAGGCCTCAGCTTTTGGGCGTGCGCTGCGGAATGGAGTTGATGACCGGGTTGCCTTCCTTGTTGCGCGTCAGGTACACCGGCAGCACTTTGGGCAACGTGGCCACCAGGCTGTTGAGTTCCTTGATGTTGTAGATGCCGCCGATGCGGATGGCGCCGGTGCTGTTGTCGGCCACCATCAATGGCGTTTCCAGATAGCGGTTGATCAGCGGCAGGGCTTCGTTCAGCGCCAGGTTATCCAGCACCAGCTTGCCACTGCGCCAGGCCAGCGAGCTGTCGTTGTCGTAGGTCTGGCTGATCCGTGGAATGTAGTCGCCATGGCGATAGCTGGCCTGCATCGACGGGCCGAGGCGCAAGCCGTCTCCCGGCAGATCGTCGTTGCTGCTGACCAGCACCGAGCCCTCGATCAGGTTGACCTTGACCTGGTCTTCATACATCCAGACGTTGAATTTGGTCCCGGTAACCCGGATCCGGCCTTCGGCTGCCTTGACGATGAACGGGTGGCGGGTGTCGTGACTGACGCTGAAGAACGCTTCGCCCTTGTTCAGGGTGACCTGACGATGATCCTTGTAATTGCTCCAGGTCAGCTCGCTGCCCAGGTTCAACTCGACCTGGCTGCCGTCCTTCAAGGTGACCTGACGCACATTGTCGGTGGCGGCGAAGTGCTCATACGAATCAGGCAGCCAACCCAGATTCCAGCCACTGAAAGCGGCCAGCGGCAGGGCGATGGCACACACTGCGGCGGCCATGCCGTAGGTTTGCCAGGCTGTACGAGGCCGGGCTTTGGAAATCGGCACTTGAACCATAGGCACGACCACCGGTTCCGGCCGCGGCAAATCCCCGGCGACTTCCCAGATTTCCAGCATGGCTTCGTATTCGAACGCGTGCAGCGGATCGGCATCGAGCCACTGCTCGAACGCCAGGCGCTCCTGCGGCGTGCAGTCATCGGCGTGCAGACGCATGCACCAGTGCGCAGCGGCATCGGTGATGGCGTCGTATTCGGCTTGGGAGAGAGAGTGGTCGGTCATTGACTCATCCTGATTTCGGCCATTCTAACCGTGAGGACCGCTGGCGAGAACATCGGTCATGGCATTTTCCCATCAAATGTACCGATATTTTGTTGAATCCTGCCGTAATCCCTGTGGGAGCGAGGCTTGCCCGCGATGGTGGCCGGAACACCGCGGGGTGTCAGGCAGCCAACGTTATCGTTGACGACCATCGCGAGCGTGCTCGCTCCTACAGGGGGTGGTTGAAATCAGGAAGCGGCGGGGTCCAGCTGGCGGCCCATCTGGCAGATCAGGTGTGCGACGGAGTCGGCGTTGCGCAGGATGACGGCGATGCGCGCGTCCGGATTGACCGGGTTGCGGAATGCGCTTCGTGCCTCCTCCATAGTCTTTCCGCCGGTTATTTTCAGGATTTCCTTGCCCACGTGCTCAATGCCCTCGATCGCATCCAGGCTGATCCAGGCTTTGAGTTGGCTGTTCCAGCGCGCGAACAGCTGTTCTCTAGGTGTCGCCTGGGACAAGGCATTGCGCTGGAAGCTCTCCTGGGTGCTCTTCATCTGCGCGCCGAGGCTGGTTTGCTCGGCGATCAAATCGCTGAATGGCCGTCTCGCTTCCAGATAGGACATGTCCAGGGTTTTCGCAAAGATATGCGAAAACTCGTGGATGAGAATGGCGGCCTGGGCATGCCCGTCGATGTCGAAGGGTTCAGTGAGAAACCCTTCATAAATTTCCAATTGGGGCTTGAAGAAGGCGTCGGAGAAATGCACTTGTTTGCGCTCATCATCATCGATCACAAACGCGCTGGTCCTGTCGCCCGCTTCGCGCATGGAGCCGACGACGAAACGCTCGCTGTTCAGCAACTCTTCGTTGGGGTCCACCAAGGCCTTGCAGAGCGGGATGACGGCCTTGCCGATTTTGTCCAGCAGGCTGATATCGACCTTGGGTACGTCAAAGAACACCCTGAGCAAGCCGTCCAGTCGCGTTCCTTGTTGCAGGCTCCGGGCCTGGGCCAGATTGTGCAGGCTATTGAGGGCATAAAAACGCGCCAGATCGATGGCCTGAATGATCGTGCGGGCCTTTTCCGGGTAATTGAAGCGGATGCTCATCATGCCCTGGGCTTCGATGTTGAAGGTGCGGCGCACGGTTCGGTCCGCCACGTATTCGTTGAGCATTTTCGACAAGGCCTTGCCGTCGTGCACCGTGTGGCGGTCCGGGGCCAGCACCCATTGTCCGCCGGGTGACTTCAGAAGCGCCGGGCCTTTTTTTGCCGCGTGACTGATTTGCAGGACGGCACCCGGCTTGGCGACCTCATAGACCTTTCCGGCGACGGCGGCATATCGCAGCTTCGTGGCAGGGTCGAGCCAAGTGCCTTCGGTGGTGTCCTTGTGCAAGTCCTTCAAGGCCAGAGTCGAGGCCTCGAAAGGTTGCAGCAGCGTACGTATCGGCGCCGTCGATTCGATCCGCGGCCATTGCGGGTCGCGCAGTGGAGTCTTGACCGGCGTAGCGGCTGGCGCAGGCGGGGTATCGGAAACCTCCTCCGGTGACAACTCACCCAGGCTCACCATCTGCGCCGCACCGTCGATGAAACGCTTGATGGCGCGGGTCCAGCGTTGACCCTGCAAGGCTTCGGCCGAGTCGCTGAAGTCATCGAAGGCTTGCCACAGGAACCGTATGTAGCCGAGTTTGCTGGGCAACAGGCCGGAGGCGCGCTTGATGCCGGAACTGAACAGTTGCCTGACCGCCTCCCAGTCCGATTGCCCTGTGGTCTGGGACTGGCTGGCGAGCATCCGAGTCAGCAGGTGGGTGTTGTCCTTGAACAGTTGCGTGAGCAGATGACCGTCAATCGGTGTTGACGCGAGGGTGATTTCGCTGGTCTCTCCGAGACTCGACTTGAGCAGGTTCTGAAAGGACACCTGCTCACTGTCAGGCAATCGGCGAATCAGCAGGTCCTGCAAGGAGCCCGGTGTATTGAGCGCTGCGACCAGATCATCTTCGCTGTCGAATTCGGTGAACAACGAGCCCGGGGAGTAGGGCGCATAGAGGATGCACGGCCCCTGTTTGGCCGTATCAGGGTTGATGACGTACAGCCCGCGACTCTGCACGGCCTTGGCGCCGGCGGTCTTGATCAGTTCCAGGGGCCTGACGATGGCGCGAGCGCCTGTCACCGCAGCCCGGGCGGTGGCGTCAGGCATGTCCAGCACTTGCAGGATCAGATCGAACGCGCTGGAAGACAGCTGACGTTGCAGCTTCAGGGCGTGGGCATGTTGCAGCAGTTGCCAGGGCAGCTGTTTGACGAAGCGCAATTGTCGCGGCGCCGAGTCATTACCGGACAAGGCGTCCGTGACCTTTTTTGCGTAATCGCCATGGATATTCAGCGACAGCAACAGTTGAGTGACGGCAGCCTGATTCAGGCCTTCCGGCAGTTTTTGCGGGGCCTTGGCCGTGACCCGAAAGCCAGTGCCCTGGGCGACGTTTACGTGATTCAGGGCGAAGTGAGTCAGGGTTTGCGCAGGCCCCGCCAGTGCCAGCCGGGGCGTGATCTCGATCAAATCGGGGTCAACGGAGGTTTTGGGGAAGCGTGTCGCCAGCAAGGTTTTCAAGGTCTGTCGAACGTAGTCTTCCAGTGGCTGCACGCCATGCAGGTAATCCTGGTCGTCGCTGACGTTGTTGCGGTATTGCTGCAGCAGTTCGACGTGCAGTTTCTGCTCATCGACCGGAGCCAGCCCCAGCCACGCGGGCATCGATTGTTGCTGGCTGATGGCCTGGGCGATCCAGGTGGCTCGACTGGCGTTGGTATCGATGCCGGTCTGCGCCAATGCGCGCAGGGCCTGGTACTCCTTGGCATTGGGCAATTTCATGGAGCGGATCTGCTCGCTACGCGCCAGAAACAGCTCGATGGCCGACTGGGCGATGTGCTGCAGGACGCTGCCCTGAATCAGCTGCAGCGAATCGAGCGAATAGCGGCGATGGAATTTGCGCTGGGCAGGGCGCAGATTTTCCAGCAGGGCCAGACGTTTCTGAGGATCGAGCAGGCGCTGATTCAGCTGTTGTCGCGCACTGGCGACGGTTTTGAAAACTTCCAGTCCGGTCCCCGGCGTCCACAGGATCGCCCGCCCGGAATGCTCCGCGTCGAGCCCGCCACGTTCGGTCAGCAGCACGCAGTTGGCCAGCTCCATCGGCTCTTTCTCACCGGAGCACGCAAGGACCAGCGAAAAAGCATCGGGATAGAAACCGCGAATGGCAGGGCGACTTTTGCGCTCCGGCCGGTCCGGGTCGAAAACCGTGTCAACGATGTGCCAATCGGCGTTGCGCAGGCTACCGCTGAGCTCGCGCAACGCCGCTTCCCCGCGCAAGGCAACGGCAAAGGCCTGGGCCAGCTGCGACCTTGCGGACTCCAGGTACTGGCGTTGCAGCGCCAGATTACCCAGCGGTTGCGCGGAAATCTCGCCACGCACCGGCAGATCGACGGCGAGAAAGGTTTTCACGTAACCGTCCGCCGTATCCCGCAAGACCAGCGATGGCTGCGCGCCGGACGCAAGGGGACGGGTACTCCAGCGCCCCTGGCTGTCGAGTGCCAGCAGCTGTTCGCCGATCATGGAGCGAATATCCAGCGCCTTGTCGAAATACGCCTGGATATTCACCTCGCCGTCGCTGTTGCGGAACACCTGGAACGCATATTCGAGGTTTTGCAGCTGTTTGCCGATGATCGTTTCGAACAGCGTGGTGAACACCGAGCCATTGAGCACCGCCCCCGAGACTTGCGCCTGATCGAAACCGATGAACAGGCTGCGCTCTTCCAGGCTCATCAGGTCATAGAGTTCATCGTCGTGGCCAGCTTCCGTGGTTTTTCTTCGCAGGGTGGCCTTGAGGTCCGCGTAGTCCTTGAGCACCTGCAAGCCTTTGGCAGGGGTGTACAGAAAGGCGTTGGAACTGTCCTGGCTGATCATCAGGGAACCGGCGAGTTCGACGGCATTGGGCTGGTATTCCCAGAGACGTACGGTTTCCAGGGTCAGTGAAGAGGCAGTGGCGGGCTCGATCAGGCGTTGCAACGCATGCCACTGTTGCGCCGTGATGACGCTGTTTTCGCGTTGGAGCAACAGATCGGCGCGGGCCTTTTCCACGATTGCCCGTGCAAAAAATGACCGTCTTGTTGCGCCGTCGACGCTCCCCTCGTTCCAGAAACGCTGGATCTGCGCGGAAAACTGGCCGTTCAGGCTGACGGTGGCGCGTTGGATCGCGGTATCCCAGCGTTGTTGATCGGCGGCCTGTGGGGATCGTTGCGGATGGGTGAATTCAATGTGCTCGCCGGCGGGCCAGCGTTGATGACGGTAGTACCACAGCAGCGTTTCGCTCAGGGACATGGAACGGGCCAAGTGACGCGATGCGGGGGTATCGGGCTCGGACTCGATGTAGAAACTGACCTGCGTCCGGCGCTGATCCATTTGCGGGAAGTCCGCCTTGAGCAAGCCTTCAAGCAGCGAGTCGAGCAGTGCGTTCAGTGATGGCAATTGACGCAGCTCATCGATCATCGCCTGATCGTTCTGACGTTGATTGCCTTGAATCACGGCCCGCTGGTCTTCGAAGATGTCGCCGTCGATGGTCTGGAACGTCAGCCTGATATCGCTGGCCGCCGCCAGGATTTTACGCGCGGATATCGACATGAAGGCCAACAGGTCATGGTCTTCGCCGGCGCTGTCCAATTGTTTTTGGAGGTGGTCGGACAGGGCGGTGCGGTTGGCGAACTTCTTGATGCCGGCATGGGGGGTGTAAAGAATCTCGCCCTTGTCGTCGGGCGTGGCGCTCAGCACGAAACAGCCGGCCAGCGGCACGGACAGGCTGCCGGCACTGACCTGAATGCGCTCGGCGTGCATCGGCGGGGTTTGTTCGCTGCGTTTTTTGTGGCTGGACTGCTTCAGGTGGCTGAGCCATTGCAATTGCTTGTGTGTCAGCCCGTGGGTTTTGCCCAGTTCGGTCCAGCGATCGGAGGAATTCAGGGCCTCGGGGAAAAACAGTGGAGCGGGGGATGTAGTCATTGGTCAGTCTCGCGCGGGCGCTGTGTACAGCGCCGGTGGATGGGGCGTCGAGACTAGGAGCGAGTGCGCGCATGCAGGCGTTAGATAGATAACGCACGGACGCTGGTTGCGAGGGGTTGACAGGTGGCTCGCCGCGCGTCGTTAATCGGCGCTCTACGTACGCTGTAGCGCTTTCCAAAAAATAATGAGCCCAAAAAATAATTAGTCTGGAGCTTCAGATGTCTGCGCCACTCCATCCTGAATCTGCTGTTGTCTCGCAAAGCCTGTCACTGGCCCAGTTGACGGCATTGCTTGAGAAGATATTCCTGCGTCACGGCACCTCTGCGGACGTCGCCAGGGTGCTGGCACACAACTGCGCCGGTGCCGAGCGTGACGGTGCGCACAGCCACGGGGTGTTCCGGATTCCCGGGTATGTGTCGACGCTGCAGAGCGGCTGGGTGAACGGCAAGGCTGTGCCGGTAGTCGAGGACGTTGCGTCGGGTTTTGTCCGGGTCGATGCCGGCAACGGCTTTGCCCAGCCTGCATTGGCGGCGGCCCGTGACCTGCTGGTGGAAAAGGCACGCAGCGCCGGCATCGCGGTGCTGGCCATCCGCAACTCCCACCATTTCGCCGCGCTGTGGCCGGATGTCGAACCGTTCGCCTATGAAGGGCTGGTGGCCCTGAGCGTGGTCAACAGCATGACCTGCGTGGTGCCCCATGGCGCCGACCGGCCGCTGTTCGGCACCAACCCCATCGCCTTCGCCGCGCCTCGCGCCGATGGTGACCCCATTGTGTTCGACCTGGCCACCAGCGCCATTGCCCACGGCGACGTGCAGATTGCCGCGCGCAAGGGTGAGCGTCTGCCGGCGGGAATGGGCGTGGACGCCCTCGGCCAGCCGACCCAGGACCCGAAAGCGATTCTCGAAGGCGGCGCGCTGTTGCCGTTCGGCGGGCACAAGGGCTCGGCGCTATCGATGATGGTGGAGTTGCTGGCGGCGGCATTGACCGGCGGGAATTTCTCGTTCGAGTTCGACTGGAAGAATCACCCGGGTGCGAAGACGCCCTGGACTGGTCAGTTGCTGATTGTCATCGACCCGAGCAAGGCGGCCGGGCAGAGCTTCGCCGAGCGCAGCCAGGAACTGGTGCGGCAGATGCATGGGGTGGGTTTGAAGCGGTTGCCGGGGGATCGCCGGCATCACCAGCGGGCGAAGTCGCAGGTCAGCGGGATTGTGCTGGATGGGCAGACGTTGGCGATTTTGCGGGAGTTGGCTGAGAACTAAGGCGTTACACCGTACCTGTAGGAGCTAGCTTGCTCGCGATGAACCTGAGATCGCCGCGGGGTGTCAGGCATCCCGCGTTATCGTTGACCACCATCGCGAGCAAGCTAGCTCCTACAGGAGGGTTGCGGTGTTTGAAAGGGGGGGGATTAACGTCTTCCCAGCAACAACCCCACCACCAACCCGAACCCGGCCGATATGGCCACGGTCTGCCACGGATGCCCGCCGATGTAGCTTTCGGTGGCTTGCACCGCCGGCAGTGTGCGGTCACGCGCGCTGGTCACCGAGTCTTTTGCCTGCTGCAACTTCTGGGCGATCTGCCCGCGTAGGGTCTCTGCTTCCTCTCCTACCAGTGAAGCGCTGCTCTTGAGCAGTTTTTCCGACTCTTCGATCAGAGCCTGAAGCTCGCTGAAGGCCTGGTCCTTGATTTGATCTTCGGCGGCTTGCATGGCGGTTTTGCGGGCCATTGAAGTACTCCTTGCAGGTTAGTGACAGTGAACAATGGAGTGCGCGGTGCTTGAAAAAGTTGCAGCGATTTTGCGCGCTGGCGTCCTGCGTGGAGAAAATCCCGGCAGGAGGAATCGTCCTACAGTGTAAGATGTCGGCTATTTACCCAGCAGGAAATTTCCATGAGCTTCAATCTGGCCGCAAAAACCCTCGCCGAGCGCGCGGAGATCGAGGACGAGAAGTCCCGTCTGTTCGAACTCTGGCAATCCAACCTGGGCAAAGCCAAGGGCGAGGCCGCGCGGTTGTTCGGTGAGCGTGCCAAGCGCAAGGGCAAGTGGGCCGAGTGGGTTCGCGCCGAACTGGACGGCATGTCGCCGCCCGAGTTCTCGAACATGGTGCGCAGTGAAGTCAATCGCCTGATGGCGGCCAGCAAGTAAGCCTCACGAAAAACTCGCAATAATCGCTTCGCGTACCTTGGCCAGCACCGGATCGAGTTGGGTGCTGGTGCGCCAGCCCAGTTCGATCGGGTAGCGCGGCAATGCCAGCGGACAGGGCAGCAGCGTCAGATCGCAAAGCGCAGCAATACTTTGCGCCGCGTGTGCGGGAATGGTCGCCACCGCCTGACTGCCCTTGAGCAGGTGCGGCAATGCCGCAAAATGCGTGGTCGAGGCGCAGACCCGACGACTCAGGCCCAGCGCCGCCAACCCCTCATCGGTAATCCCGATAAAGCCCCCCGACGACACCAGGATGTGTTCCCGGGCGACGAATTCCGCGAGTTCGATGCTGTTCTGCCCCGGCGCCAGGCTGCGCGGGTCCACCAGGCACGCATAACCCCCTTCACCCAGGACCTGACGGCTGAGCAAGCGTTCGGCAAATCCGCCGGCGGCAATCGCCAGGTCAATGCTGCGCTCCATCAGGGCATCGCCGACGATCTGGCTGTGAGTCTGGCGAAAGATCAGGCGCAGCTTCGGTGCTACCCGGGCGACTTCCTCGATCAGGCGCCGGCCGTAGGCAATCTCGAAATCATCCGACATGCCCAGGGTCACGGAGCGGCCCTCGTAATGGCTGGCATCCGGGTCGACCATGGCCAGGCTCTGGCGGCATTTGTTCAGCGCATCGCTGACCACGGGCTTGAGCTGATTGGCCTTGAGGGTCGGCGCTAACCCGCGACCGGTGCGCACGAACAGCTGGTCGCCATACACCTCCCGCAACCGGCGCAACGCCGCGCTGACCGCCGACTGCGTGACGCCCAGACGCAGAGCAGCACGGCTGGCAGTGGACTCCTCGTGCAGGGCTTCGAAGACTTTGAGCAGGTTGAGGTCGATGTCGGCGATATTCATTTGGTTCATATCATTCAGCAGTGAACAGGGCTTTATTCATGATCGGCTGGCGCTGGAGAATGAGCAACACCTGATGCCAATGGAGTTACCGAGATGGCCAAGTCAATCGTTGCCGCACTGCAAATCGGCGCCTTGCCCGGCGGCAAGGCCGAAACCCTGGAACAGATCCTGTCCTACGAAAACGCAATCATCGAATCCCGCGCTGCCCTGGTAGTGATGCCCGAGGCGCTGCTGGGTGGCTATCCAAAAGGCGAGGGGTTTGGCACGCAACTGGGTTATCGCCTGCCGGAAGGGCGCGAGGCGTTTGCCCGCTATTTCGCCAATGCCATCGACGTGCCCGGCGCGGAAACAGATGCGCTGGCGGGGCTGTCGGCGCGCACCGGAGCGAATCTGGTGATTGGCGTCATCGAGCGGGCGGGCAGCACCTTGCACTGCACCGCGCTGTATTTCGATCCCGTGGCGGGACTGGTGGGCAAGCACCGCAAACTGATGCCCACCGGTACGGAGCGGCTGATCTGGGGCAAGGGCGATGGCTCGACGCTGCCGGTGATCGACAGCCAGGTCGGGCGCATCGGCGCGGTGATCTGCTGGGAAAACATGATGCCGTTGCTGCGCACCGCGATGTACGCCAAGGGCGTGGAAGTGTGGTGCGCGCCAACGGTGGACGAGCGTGAGATGTGGCAGGTCAGCATGCGCCACATCGCCCATGAGGGGCGCTGTTTTGTGGTCAGCGCCTGTCAGGTCCAGGATTCGCCGCGGGATCTGGGGCTGGAAGTGGCCAACTGGCCGGCGGATCGGCCGTTGATTGCCGGGGGCAGTGTGATCGTGGGGCCGATGGGCGATGTCCTGGCCGGGCCGTTGCGGGGAGAGCGCGGGTTGATCAGTGCCCAGATCGACACGGATGAGCTGGTGCGTGCGCGCTATGACTACGACGTGGTCGGGCACTATGCGCGGCCGGATGTGTTCGAACTGACGGTGGATGAGCGGGCCAAACCGGGTGTGAAATTCACCGCATAACCCAGCATTTTTATCGCGAGCAGGCTCGCTCCCACATGTACCTGTTCACTGAAGATCCATTGTGGGAGCGAGCCTGCTCGCGATGGACGTCCGGGCACCGCGGGGAATCAGGGTTCCCGCGTTATCGTTGATCTCCATCGCGAGCGTGCTCGCTCCTACAGGGTTCTCGTTTCAGCGGTTCCCGGTCATCGGGCCGGGGATGCTGACCTGGCCGCTGTCGACGAAGCGCCGCGTGCCGAACAGGCCGCCCGCCAGTTTTCCGCGCAGCACGTAAGGCATGTTGTGGAACGTCTGCATCTGGCTCAGGCCATAGGTCTGGCGCAGCACCGAGAACGCCGACACACTCACCGGCACAGTCAACACCGCTTCGGAATAACGACCCACGGAACCGGATTCGTTGCTGACACCGGAGGCGAACGGTTGGCCGTTGATGTCCAGGTCCAGCGCCACGCCGTTGTAATTGATGTTGGTGCCGTTGGGGTTCTGCACGCGGATCTTCACGGCAAACCGTACTTCCATGTCTTGGCTTTGCATCGGCTGGATGCCGACCACGTTGATGTTCAGCGGGTCGTTGTTGGGATAGGTGGCGCAGGCGCCCAGGGCAAGCAACAGCATGGAAAGGACAATCGAGTAAAGGCTGCGCATGAACAGGCTCTCGTCAGTAAAAAGGGCTGAACCGCCAGCGGCTCAGCCCTTGAGCACTGTCTAGCGGTTCACTGTTGCGACACCGGGCGGTGTGGCGGGTTCACCCTTGGCCGGTACATCCGGATTTTCCATGACCTGCAGAATCGAGGCTTCCGGATCGAAATCGTCTTCTTCCAGTTCGATGAACTCTTCGGGCAGGAAGATATTAAGAACGATAGCGCACAGCGCGCCGACGGTGATCGGCGATTCGAAAATGTTGTGCAGCGCCTTGGGCAGTTCGCGCAACACTTCCGGCACCGCCGCCACGCCCAGGCCCATGCCGATGGAAATCGCCACGATCAGCATGTTGCGCCGATGCAGGCCGGCTTCGGCGAGGATCTTGATGCCGGCCACGGCCACGGTGCCGAACATCACCAGCTCGGCGCCGCCCAGTACCGGCTTGGGCATCAGTTGCAGCACCGCGCCGATCATCGGGAACAGGCCCAGCAGCACCAGAAGCCCGGCGATGAAAAACGCCACGTAACGGCTGGCCACGCCGGTCAGCTGGATCACCCCGTTGTTCTGGGCGAAGGTCACCATCGGCATGCTGTTGAATACCGCCGCCATGGCCGAGTTGAGGCCGTCGGCCAGCAAGCCGGACTTGATCCTGCGGATGTACAGCGGGCCTTTGACCGGCTGGCGGGAAATCATCGAGTTGGCGGTGAGGTCACCGGCCGCTTCCAATGGCGACACCAGGAAAATCACCGCCACAGGCACGAACGCCACCCAATCGAAGGAGAAACCGTACTTGAACGGTACCGGCACGCTCACCAGCGGCAACTCGGGCATGCTGGCGAAATCGACTACGCCCAGCAGCCAGGCGACGAAGTAGCCCAGGGTCAGGCCGATGACGATCGCCCCCAGGCGCAGGAAGGGCACATCGACCCGGTTCAGCACGACAATGGTCCCGAGTACCAGCGCGGCCAGGCCCAGGTGGCTGGCCGCGCCAAGGTCGGTGGCGCCGAAGCCGCCGGCGATGTCGGTCATGGCCACCTTGATCAGCGACAGGCCCATGAGAGTGATGATGGTACCGGTCACCACCGGGGTGATCAGCATCCGCAGCTTGCCGATGAATTGGCTCAGCACCACTTCGATGAAGGCGGCGAAGAAGCACACACCGAAGATGGTCGAGAGGATTTCATCGGTACCGCCGCCCCGGGCCTTGACCATGAAGCCGGCGCTGAGGATGACGCTGATGAACGAAAAGCTGGTGCCTTGCAGGCACAACAGCCCCGAGCCCACCGGCCCGAAACGCCGCGCCTGGACAAAGGTGCCCAGGCCGGACACGAACAGCGCCATGCTGATCAGGTACGGAATTTCACTTTGCAGGCCCAGGGCGCTGCCCATGATCAGGGTGGGGGTGATGATCCCGACAAAGCTGGCGAGCACGTGCTGCAGGGCAGCGAACACGGTGGCGGTCAGGTGCGGGCGGTCTTCGAGACCGTAGATCAGGTCGTTGTGGCGCAGGTTTTTTTCAGGGGAGGTCATGTGATTGCGTGCCGGGTGGCGGGGCCGGGGTCAGAAAATGGAGGCGCAGGATGCCAGAAAGCCTTCGTGGCCGAAACCTTACTTAAGCCTCAGTTGCACGCTGAACCTGTGGTGAGGGGGCTTGCCCTAATGCCAGTCAGGTAAGCCGCCGCAGGACATGTAGCAGCTGGCGAAGCCTGCGTTCGGCTGCGAAGCAGTCGCAAAACCTGAATGTAAGGTTTGCCTGACACACTGCAGAGCCTGGATTTACGACTGCTTCGCAGCCGGACGCAGGCTTCGCCAGCTGCTACATGGACCGTGTTTTGCCTTACCTGACTGGCAGTAGGGCAAGCCCCCTCGCCACAGGAAGGCGTTCACCGCTATTCAGGCAAACGCCGCCAGCAAATCCTCCTCGAACGCCTTCTGCGCATCCCCCGGCACCTGCGCCCGGTGCCGGGCCAGATGAAACGCCACGTCAAAACTCATCCCCACACGCCGCACCCCCCGCAGCAAACCCTTGTCCACCCAGCCCCGGGCAAAGTGTTCGGGCAGGTAACCGATGTGCTTGCCGGACAGAATGAAGGCGAGGGTGCCTTCGACCTGTTCCGCCCGTGCCGAGCACAATTTGCCCTGGAACGGCTCGTCGCTGCGCAGGAAGCGATAGGGGTGATCGACCCGGTCACAGGCTTGCAGGGCCTGGTCATCCGGCGCCGGATTATCGAACAACGGATGGCCGACCGCGCAATACAGGTGCTGGGTTTCAGTGAACAGTTCGCGGTAGTCGAACGCGCTTTGCACCTGGGAGAAGTAACCGATGGCCAAGTCCAGCCGCTGTTGCAGCAGCAGGCGCTCCATTTCGCCGGGCATGGCGCTCATCAGTTCGATGCGCACCGATTCGTCGCGCTGGCGAAAGCGTCCGATCGCCTCGGCCACCCGTTGCAGTACCGATTGGTCCAGCGCTTCGGACAGCCCCAGTCGCACCTCGCCGATCAATCGTCCGGCCACGCCGTTGGACTGATGCCGGAACGCCTCGATGGACTCGAACAATCCACGGGTGGCGCTGAGCAACTGCTCGCCCTTGGGGGTGATCTTGAAGCCGCCCTTGCCACGGCTGCACAGCCGATAGCCGAGACGGGTTTCCAGTTTGGCCATCTGCTGGCTGATGCTCGACTGGCTCAAGCCGAGTTCACCCTGCGCCGCACTGAAACCGCCGCACTCCACCACGCTGACGAACAAGCGCAGCAGTTGCAGGTCCAGATCGTGAAATTGGCCGAGCATTCACATTACTCCTGAGTAATGTCAGGTTAATAAACTTGATATTTCAGCAATGTATCGGACATCGCATGCTGCAACCACTTTCTCTGGTCAGGTGGTTGTCATGGCTCCCGTGTTCAAGCTCTGTGCTCCTGCGTTACTACTCACTCTGTCCGCCATGGCTGTTGCCGAAGAACAGGTGGTCAACCTCTACAGTTGGGCCGATTACGTCGCCCCCGAAACCCTGCAACGCTTCGAGCAGGAAACCGGCATTCACGTGCGCTACGACACCTTCGACGCGCCGGAAGTGCTGGAAACCAAGCTGCTCACCGGCGGCAGCGGTTACGACGTGGTGGTGCCGTCCTCCAGCGTGCTGGCCCGCGGGCTGGCGGCTGGGGCCTTGAAAGCCATCCCCCATGAAGGCCTCAAGGGGTACGCCAACCTCGACCCGGACCTGCTGGAGAAGCTCGCGGCGGTCGATCCGGGCAATCAATATGGCGTACCTTACACTTGGGGCACCCTGGGCCTTGGGATGAACGTCGAAGCGGTGCGCAAACGCCTGCCGGATGCGCCGCTCAACAGCCTGGACCTGCTGTTCAAGCCCGAATACGCCAGCAAGCTCAAGGATTGCGGAATCGCGATCATCGACTCGCCCCAGGAAGTGATCGGCCTGGCCCTGCATTACCTGGGCAAGGATCCCTACAGCACCGACAAGAGCGACCTCGAGGCGGCCCAGGCCTTGTTGCATCAACTGCAACCCTCGGTGCTGTACGTGGCCAGCGGCCGGCAGATCAATGATCTGGCCAACGGCAGCGTCTGCCTGGCGCTGGCCTACAACGGCGACGCCAGCATGGCCGCCGACCAGGCGCGCAAGGCCAACAAGCCGTTCGAGGTCGCTTACCGGATTCCCAAGGAAGGCACCCTGGTCTGGCAGGACAACCTGGCGATCCCCAAGGACGCGCCGCACCCGGAAGCTGCGCGCAAGTTCATCGAATTCATGCTGCGTCCCGAATCCGTTGCCGCGCTCACCAACACCCTGTTTTTCGCCACCGCCAACCAGGCCGCCACGCCGCTGGTGGATGAGGCGGTGCGCAACGATCCGGACATTTACCCACCTGCCGACGTGCGTGACCGGCTGTACGCGGACCGCACCATGAATCTCAAGGACATGCGCCAGCGCACCCGCGTCTGGACCACGTTCCGCAGTCGCCAACCGTAACTGCCCACTAATAAGAAGGAGAACCGTGATGGAAGTCCCGATGCAAAACGATCAGGCCATGACCCGCGACAGCCTGTACGGAACGGCCGCAGAAAGCACCTATGCCGGCATCACCAGCTTCATGCGTCGTCGTTACAGCCGCGATCTGCGCGGTGTCGACGTGGCGGTCAGCGGCGTGCCGTTCGACACTGCCACCAGCAACCGCCCCGGCGCGCGTTTCGGGCCACGGGGCATTCGTGCCGCGTCCACCGGGATTGCCTGGGAGCGCCACTGGCCCTGGACCTTCGATCCGTTCGATCATCTGGCGGTGGTGGACTTCGGCGATTGCGACTTCGATTACGGCTCGCCGCAGTCGACTCCGGAATGCATCGAGGCCCACGCCGAACACATCCTCAATGCGGGCAGCGCGATGCTGACCTTCGGCGGCGACCACTTCATCACCTATCCGCTACTCAAGGCCCACGCGCGCAAGCATGGCCCGCTGTCGCTGATCCATTTCGACGCCCACAGCGACACCTGGCCGGACGAAGAGGGCAAGCGCATCGACCACGGCACCATGTTCTGGCATGCGGCGAAGGAAGGGCTGGTCGATCCGTCGCGCTCGGTGCAGATCGGCTTGCGCACCACCAACGACGATCATCAGGGTTTCGAGGTGCTCGATGCGCGCCAGGTGCATCGGCGCGGGGGGGACGCGATCGTCGAGGCGATCCGCGCGCGGGTCGGCGACAACCCGGTGTACCTGACCTTCGACATCGACTGCCTCGACCCGGCGTTCGCCCCGGGCACCGGAACGCCGGTGTGTGGCGGCTTGAGCACGGTGCAGGCGCTGGAGATCCTCGGCGGTTTGCGCGGGATCAATCTGGTGGGGATGGACGTGGTGGAGGTTGCGCCGGCTTATGACAACGCGGACATCACCTCATTGGCGGCGGCGACGCTGGCGATGGAGATGCTGTGTTTGTATGCCGCGAAACATAAGGTCGACCGTTAGGACCTCTTCGCGGGCAAGCCTCGCTCCTACAGGTTTGCACTGACC
>NZ_JBSVXG010000048.1:0-34208 GCF_054070595.1 Pseudomonas sp. SDO55104_S430
CTTCGCCGGCAAGCCGTGCTCCTACAAGGAACTGAACAGTCAGTAGAGTGTTGTTCACTAATGTTCATTGTCAATCGTTCAAGTGTTCAGTTGTTCAGTCCCAACTGTTCATTTGTGTTCAGCATCGAAAGCCAAACGCCCTTCATTTTCAACAATATTCAGCTTTATCAATGACATGTGATTTCTGGCACGAATGTCGCTATCTAGCTCCGGTCGCTTGACTCCAAAAAAATAAAAAAGGCCGAGCCATGTCATTAACCCTGGAGCATGTCAGCCGCACCGTCGAGGGCCAGACCTGGATTGACGATGCGTGCCTCAGTTTCGAACCCGGATCTTTCAACGTTTTGCTGGGACGTACGCTGTCCGGCAAGACCAGTCTCATGCGCCTGATGGCCGGGCTGGACAAGCCCGACAGTGGTCGCGTGCTGATGAACGGCGTCGATGTCACCCAGCGCCCGGTGCGTCTGCGCAATGTGTCGATGGTCTATCAGCAGTTCATCAATTACCCGACCATGACCGTCTTCGAGAACATCGCCTCGCCGCTACGCCAGGCCGGTGTGTCCAACGAGCAGATCCAGAGCAAAGTGCTGGAAACCGCGAAGATGTTGCGCATCGAGAAATTCCTCAAGCGCTACCCCCTGGAACTCTCCGGCGGCCAGCAACAGCGCACGGCCATGGCCCGGGCGCTGGTCAAGGATGCCGAACTGATCCTGTTCGATGAGCCTCTGGTCAACCTCGACTACAAGCTGCGCGAAGAGCTGCGCCAGGAAATGCGCGAGCTGTTCAAGGCGCGGCACACCATCGCCATCTACGCCACCACCGAGCCTAACGAAGCGTTGGCCCTGGGTGGTACCACCACCATTCTTCACGAAGGCCGGGTGATTCAGAGCGGCCAATCTTCCTCCGTCTATCACCAACCACAGACGGTGCTTGCGGCCGAACTGTTCTCCGAGCCGCCGATCAATCTGATGCCCGGGCGCATCGCCGGCAACGAAGTGAGCTTCGCCAATTTCGTGCACTTCCCGTTGAACGTCGACTTGCGGCCGGTGGGCGAGGGGGAATTCCGCTTCGGCGTGCGTCCCAGCCACATCTCGCTGGTGCCGAGCAACGACGACGACCTGGAACTGGCGGTGACCGTCGAAGTAGCGGAAATCAGCGGCTCGGAAACCTTCCTTCATGTGCGCAACGAGCATTTCCTGCTGGTGCTGCACCTGCCCGGCGTTCACGAATACGACGTCGATGCGCCGATCCGCATCTACATCCCGACCCATAAACTGTTTGTGTTCGATACGCAGGGGCGCCTGGTTCAGGCGCCGGGCCGGCGTGTCGCGAGGGTTGCCTGATGGCCGAAATCCGTTTGCAGAACCTCGCCCACAGCTACACCAGCACGCCGAGTGGCCCTGAGGATTACGCGATCCGCGAGATGGACCACATCTGGGAGCAGGGCGGCGCGTTTGCCTTGCTCGGTCCGTCGGGCTGCGGCAAGTCGACCTTGCTCAACATCATTTCCGGCCTGCTCAGCCCGTCCCAGGGCCACGTGCTGTTCGACGGCAAGGCGGTCAACGACCTGACGCCGGAGAAGCGCAACATCGCCCAGGTTTTCCAGTTCCCGGTGGTCTACGACACCATGACGGTGTTCGACAACCTGGCTTTTCCGTTGCGCAACCAGGGCATGGCCGAGGCGAAAATTCACACCAAGGTGCAGGAAATCGCCGAAGTCCTCGACCTGCAGAACCTGCTGAACAAAAAGGCCCGCAACCTCACAGCCGACGAAAAACAGAAAGTCTCCATGGGCCGTGGCCTGGTGCGTGACGACGTATCGGCGATCCTGTTCGACGAGCCGCTGACGGTGATCGATCCGCACCTGAAGTGGAAGCTGCGGCGCAAGCTCAAGCAGATCCACGAGCAGTTCAACATCACCATGGTCTACGTCACCCACGATCAGTTGGAGGCCTCGACCTTCGCCGACAAAATCGCGGTGATGTACGGCGGGCAGATCGTGCAGTTCGGCACGCCGCGGGAATTGTTCGAGCGGCCGAGCCATACCTTCGTCGGCTACTTCATCGGCAGCCCCGGCATGAACCTGATCGACGTGCAGCCGCAACCGGGCGGTGTCGGTTTTGCCTCGACTCATCTGCCGTTGTCGGAGGCCATGCAGAAGCGCATCGCCGAGACCACCTGGCAAACCCTGAAAGTCGGCATTCGCCCCGAGTTCGTCCATGTGTGGGAAGAACCCTTCGAAGACGCGCTGCAGGCAAAAGTCGTACACGTCGAAGACCTGGGCACCTACAAGATCATGACCCTCAATCTCGACGGTGTGCCGCTCAAGGTCCGCTTGGCCGAAGACAAACCGGTGCCCGAAGGCACGGCCTACATCAGTTTTCCGGCGCAGTGGCTGATGGTCTATGCCGACGAGTTCCTGCTGCAAACGCAAGCGATCGGGGAGGTGCAGCCATGAACAAGGTGCAGAACAACAAGGCCTGGTGGCTGGTGTTGCCGGTGTTCCTGCTGGTGGCGTTCAGTGCGGTGATCCCGATGATGACCGTGGTCAACTATTCGGTGCAGGACATCTTCGACCAGTCCAGCCGCTACTTCGTCGGCGCCGACTGGTACAAGCAGGTGCTGCTCGACCCGCGCCTGCATGACTCGCTGCTGCGTCAGTTCATCTATTCGGCCTGCGTGCTGCTGATCGAAATTCCCCTGGGGATCGCCATCGCACTGACCATGCCGACCAAGGGCCGCTGGTCGTCGTTGGTGCTGATCGTTATGGCGATCCCGCTGCTGATCCCGTGGAACGTGGTCGGCACCATCTGGCAGATCTTCGGTCGCGCCGACATCGGCCTGCTCGGTTCGGCGCTCAACGGCATGGGCATCAGCTACAACTATGCGGCCAACACCATGGACGCCTGGGTCACGGTGCTGGTGATGGACGTCTGGCACTGGACGTCGCTGGTGGCGCTGTTGTGCTTCTCGGGCCTGCGAGCCATTCCGGACGTGTACTACCAGGCGGCGCGAATCGACCGGGCCTCGGCCTGGGCGGTGTTCCGGCACATCCAGTTGCCCAAGCTCAAGAGCGTACTGCTGATCGCGGTGATGCTGCGCTTCATGGACAGTTTCATGATCTACACCGAGCCGTTCGTGCTGACCGGCGGCGGGCCGGGCAACGCCACGACCTTCCTCAGCCAGACCCTTACCCAAATGGCTGTAGGCCAATTCGACCTGGGGCCGGCGGCAGCGTTTTCGCTGGTGTACTTCCTGATCATCCTGTTGGTGTCCTGGCTGTTCTACACCGCCATGACTCACTCTGACGCCAACCGTTGAGGCCCGCGCCATGAGCAAGAGAAAGCTGATTCCACTGCTGCTGTACATTCTGTTCGTGCTGGTGCCGATCTACTGGCTGTTGAACATGTCCTTCAAGAGCAACACCGAAATCCTCGGCGGATTGACACTTTTCCCACAGGATTTCACCTTGGCGAACTACAAGGTGATCTTCACCGATCCGAGCTGGTACAACGGTTACATCAACTCGGCGTACTACGTGACGCTGAACACGATCATTTCCCTGACCGTGGCGTTGCCGGCGGCCTATGCGTTTTCGCGCTACCGCTTCCTGGGTGACAAGCACCTGTTCTTCTGGCTGCTGACCAACCGCATGGCACCGCCGGCAGTGTTCCTGCTGCCGTTCTTCCAGCTGTATTCCTCGATCGGTCTGTTCGACACCCACATCGCCGTGGCACTGGCGCACTGCCTGTTCAACGTCCCTTTGGCGGTGTGGATTCTCGAAGGCTTCATGTCTGGCGTTCCGAAAGAAATCGACGAAACGGCCTACATCGACGGCTACAGTTTCCCCAAGTTCTTCGTGAAGATTTTCATCCCCCTGATCGGCTCCGGCATCGGCGTGACGGCGTTTTTCTGCTTCATGTTTTCCTGGGTCGAACTGCTGCTGGCGCGCACCTTGACGTCGGTCAACGCCAAACCGATCGCGGCGGTGATGACCCGCACCGTCTCGGCCTCCGGTATCGACTGGGGCGTGCTGGCGGCGGCGGGGGTGCTGACCATTCTGCCGGGCATGCTGGTGATCTGGTTTGTTCGCAACCATGTGGCCAAGGGCTTTGCCCTGGGCCGGGTATGAGGAGCTGATGATGGAATGGATGAGCTGGACCGTCCCGACGGCGGCATTTTTCTGCGTGATCGGTTTGATCCTGGTGGTCATGACCACTTGGGAGTTGCGATCGCCGAGCGTACTTCGGCGAGGTTTTCTGCCGATTGCCACCACTCGTGGCGATCGCTTGTTTATCGGTCTTCTCGGCAGCGCCTACCTGCATTTGCTGGTAATCGGCGTGACCGACTGGAGCATCTGGGTAGCGTTCGCGTTGTCCCTGGTGTGGCTGTTGGTGGTGATGCGTTGGGGCTAGTCGAATCGCTCGGCAATGTTGCTCCGAAAATTAAACAGGAGGTCTCTATGTTCGACAAAAACAATAAGCTGCGACATAGCATTTCATTGGCAGCCCTGCTGGCACTCAGCGGTTTGAGCGCTTCGGCCTGGGCCGATGCTTACGAAGATGCTGCGAAGAAATGGATTGTAAGCGAATTCAAGCCGTCCACGCTGACGGCCGATCAACAGCTGGAAGAACTGAAGTGGTTCATCAAGGCGGCCGAGCCGTTCCGTGGGATGAACATCAAGGTGGTATCGGAAACCATCGCCACCCACGAGTACGAATCCAAGGTCCTGGCCAAGGCGTTCAGTGAAATCACCGGGATCAAACTGACCCACGATCTGCTGCAGGAAGGCGACGTGGTGGAAAAGATGCAGACGGTGATGCAGTCGGACAAGAACATCTATGACGGCTGGGTCAACGACTCGGACCTGATCGGTACGCACTTCCGCTACGGCAAGACCGAATCGATCACCGACCTGATGGCCAACGAAGGCAAGAACTTCACCTCGCCGACCTTGGATATCAAGGACTTCATCGGTATCTCCTTCACCACCGCGCCCGACGGCAAGATCTACCAATTGCCTGACCAGCAGTTCGCCAACCTGTATTGGTTCCGCGCCGACTGGTTCGAGCGTGCGGACCTCAAGGCCAAGTTCAAGGAGAAGTACGGCTACGAGCTGGGCGTACCGATCAACTGGTCGGCCTATGAAGACATCGCCAAGTTCTTCAGCGAAGACGTCAAGGAAATCGACGGCAAGCGTGTCTACGGGCACATGGACTACGGCAAGAAAGACCCGTCCCTGGGCTGGCGCTTCACCGATGCCTGGTTCTCCATGGCCGGCGGTGGCGACAAGGGCATTCCCAACGGCTTGCCGGTGGACGAGTGGGGCATCCGCGTCGAGGATTGCCATCCGGTGGGTTCCAGCGTGACCCGCGGTGGCGACACCAACGGTCCGGCGGCAGTGTTCGCCACCACCAAATACGTCGACTGGCTGAAGAAGTACGCGCCACCGGAAGCGGCAGGCATGACCTTCTCCGAATCGGGTCCGGTACCGTCCCAGGGCAACATTGCCCAGCAGATCTTCTGGTACACCGCGTTCACTGCCGACATGACCAAGCCTGGCCTGGCGGTGATGAATGCCGATGGCACGCCGAAATGGCGCATGGCGCCTTCGCCGAAGGGACCTTACTGGGAAGAGGGGATGAAGCTTGGGTATCAGGACGTGGGTTCCTGGACCTTCATGAAGTCCACACCCGAGAAGCAGAAACTCGCGGCCTGGCTGTACGCGCAGTTCGTGACGTCGAAAACCGTTTCCCTGAAGAAAACCATCGTCGGCCTGACGCCGATCCGCGAGTCGGACATCAACTCCCAGGCGATGACCGACCTGGCGCCGAAACTCGGTGGTCTTGTTGAGTTCTACCGCAGCCCGGCCCGCGTGCAATGGTCTCCGACCGGGACCAACGTGCCGGACTATCCGCGTCTGGCGCAACTGTGGTGGAGCCATATCGCCGAAGCTGCCAGCGGCGAGAAAACCCCGCAACAGGCACTGGACGGACTGGCCAAGGATCAGGACGCGATCATGACCCGTCTGGAACGTTCGAAGGCACAGGCCACCTGCGCACCGAAAATGAATCCGGAGCGCGACGCACAATACTGGTTCGACCAGCCGGGCGCACCGAAACCGAAACTGGCTAACGAGAAGCCTCAGGGCGAAACCGTGGGCTACAACGAGCTGCTGAAGTCGTGGGCGGAGGCGCGTAAATAAGGCTCGCAGCGACAATGTGGAACGGCACCTTCGGGTGCCGTTTTCTTTAAGGGATAATTTTGCGTTTCAGCGATTGGCGCACGGCTTTGAGCGTGCCGGGTTCCAGCGCATTGTTTCCGGCGCGCAGCAGACGGCACCGCAGTGGATGGCGCTGGCGTAGCCAGCGAATACTGGCCATGCCGAGACCGTCGCCAATGCTCTGAATCACTTCCGTGTTGTCATTGAGTGAGAGCGTTTCGTCTGCACGTGTGAAGAAGTAGCGATTCACGTGGTAGTGCAATTTCAGGCGCATGGTGCGCACCACTTCGTCGTCCGCCAGCTTTTCCAGTGCATCGTCGGGCATCGATTGCCCGCTCAGGTGCAGTGTCGCCTTCAACCAATGCAGGGCCGCCTGTTTTTGCTGCATGTCACAACCATTGTTCAGTATCTGGTACAGCGCTTCGGCAGTGGGGGCGCAGGTGCCCTGAGGCACTGCCGACAGGCCTTCACGCAAGGCTCTGTCGCTGGCGCTGAAGTTTTCCGCAAAGGGCACGAGGATCGAGATCATCGTGGTTTTCAGCACCGCTTCGGGATAGCGCCGCTGGTATTGAGCGGCCAGCCAGCTACCCCAGGACACGCCCAGCAGACTGATTTTTTCGAAGCCCAGGTGCCTGCGCAGACCATCGATGTCCTCGACACAATGCGCGGTGTCGTTCATCCGCAGTTCCCCTGGGGGCATGGAGCGGCCACAGCCGCGTTGGTCGAACAGGATGATGTCGAACATTCGCTCGTCGAAGAGCTCCAGGTGCAGCGGATTGCAATAGCCCCCGGGTCCGCCATGCAGGAAAAAGATCGGTTCGCCACCCGGCGTGCCATACCGCTGCCAAAAGAGCTGATGACCGTCGTCGGTCGGGTAATAGCCGCTGTTCACCATTTTTCACTCCCTGAAAAACGAATGCCCTCTGTAGGAGCGAGCTTGCTCGCGATGGTGGCCGAGGCACCGCGGGGTACCAGATGCCCAACGTGATCGTTGACGACCATCGCGAGCGTGCTCGCTCCTACAGGAGGGCGGGGCAGCGACTGTATGAACTGGAAGTGGGGTGGTCAAAAATGACTGGACGTTTCAGTGTCGTTGTTTCCGGTGAGTGGAAATATGTACACATCAATGGGTGGTTGACGCCGGGGCTGAGCAAATTCGGACGTTGTGGGAGTCAGCGAGCCTTTTGCTTCGGCTAACGGGTTAAATGACCTGTATGAAATTTCTGTTTGTTGAGTAGTTCGTTCGTCGCGAGCAAGCTCTTCATGATCCTTTGCGGGTTGTGTGCAGCGAATTTTCCTGTGGTGTTTTCCGGTTCTTCAGACCGATGCACAGAGTTCGATCTATTGGACCTCCAAAATGCAAAACGGCACCCGGAGGTGCCGTTCTTTGTTTTGCATCAAACCAATATCGCCAACGGTGTGTATCTGGTCATGATCGTGTCCGAAGTCAGAAGCTTCATGGGTTCGGTCATGGCGGTTGCCACGATGAGTCGGTCGAACGGATCTCGATGATGGGGTTCGAGATCCTTCACCGCGATGGCGTGCTCCGACGAAACCGGCAATTCAATGAATCCACTTTCGAGGCAATATTGGCGAATTTCTTCCAGATCAACGCTCAGCTTCCCCAAACCAACCTTGATTGCCATTTCCCAGAAACTCGCGGCGCTTACGTAGATTTCTGCAGCGTTGTTTATGAGCAATCGGGCTTTATCAGATAACTTCTGATCGTCAGCCAAGGCCCAGAGCAGAACATGAGTATCCAGCAAGACCCTCAAGCGTGGTGCCCTTCGAAGGCATTCAGCAAGTCGTCTGGCAGGGCCGCATCGAAGTCCTCGGCAAGGACGAGTTTGCCTTTCATCGCGCCGATTCGTTGACCGCGTGGCCGTTCAACTGGAACCAGGCGGGCAAGGGGGCGGCCGTGTTTGGCGATCGTGATGACTTTTCCTGCGGCGGCGTCATCGACCAGTTTGGATAAATTGTTTTTGGCCTCGGCCAGCGGAACAATGATCATGATTTGCCTCCCGTATTCTGGACAAATATAGCCAGAATTTTTTTGACCTGCAAAGTCGCACTGGGCCTCGGAGCAAATGAGTGACATATGGGTAGTTTTGGCGTTATAGGGTCGCGTTGAAGTCGTTTGTTGGCGGTCTTCTGCCAAAGATTCGAGGCCGTCCATCAATTCATGGAAGATGTCGCGTTTCATCATTCCCTCTCCTTTTGGTTACTCCATTCTGAAGCCGCAAAAGATATACCCAATGATCGATTTTCCGCTGTAGGACGAAACTGGCAATTTCGCCAGAGCTTTCGGGAATTGCAGAAGGAGGGGAGGGCAGCAGTGACAAATCCTACAAACGCAAAAACGGCACCCGAAGGTGCCGTTTCTGTTTACTGCCTAAAGTGCCTAGGCGATCAACCCGCCAGACCCGATTGCTGAACCAGGTTCAGCAGCGGCTGTGGATACACACCGAGGAAGAACGCTACCAGAGCGATGGCCAGCAGCATCACGCCGCCTGCCTTTTGTTCCCAGTGCAGCTGTGCATCGTGGCGACGCAGGTTTGGTTCGATCAAGTACAGGGTGACCATGACGCGCAGGTAGTAGAACACACCTATGGCGCTACCCAGTACCAGGGAACCGACCAGCCACCATTGGTGCGACTCGACACCGGTGGCGATGATGTAGAACTTGCCGATGAAGCCCGCGGTCAGCGGGATACCGGCCAGGGACAGCATCATCACGGTCAGTACGGCGGTCAGGTACGGACGGCGCCAGAACAGGCCGCGGTATTCGTACAGGGCATCCGCGTCACGACCGTTGTACGGCGAGGACATCAGGGTGATCACGCCGAAGGCGCCGAGGCTGGTGATCACGTAAGTGACCAGGTACACGCCGATGGCTTCCACGGCCAGACCCTTGCTCGCCACCAGGGCGATCAGCAGGTAACCGAAGTGAGCGATGGACGAGTAACCCAGCAGACGCTTGAGGTTGCTCTGGGTCAGGGCCAGCAGGTTACCGAACAGGATCGACGCGATGGCGATGATGGTCAGTACGTTGCTCAGCACGCCGCTGCTCGCCGCTGGCGAGATCTGGAACAGACGCACCATCACCGCGAACACTGCCACCTTCGAAGCGGTTGCCAGGAACGCCGCCACCGGTGCCGGAGCACCTTCGTAGACGTCCGGAGTCCAGAGGTGGAACGGAACCAGCGACAGTTTGAACGCCAGGCCGATCAGCATCATGCCCAGACCCAGTTGCGCCAGCGAGCTCGGCATGCCGGTGGCCGCCAGGGCCTGGCCGATGCCGACGAAGCTCAGGGAGCCGGCGTCAGCGTAGAGCAGGGCCATACCGAACAGCAGGAACGCGGAACCGGCCGCCGACAGCACCATGTACTTGATGCCGGCTTCCAGCGAACGCTTGTTGAAGAAGGCGTAGGCCACCAGACCGTAGACCGGTACCGACAGCAGCTCCAGACCGATGAACAAGCCGGCCAGGTGTTGCGCGCTGACCAGAACCAGGCCACCGGCGGCGGCCATCAGGATCAGCAGGTACAGTTCTTCACGGTTGCCCGGGTAACCCGAACCGCCATCGCCGAGGTAGGCGTGGGCGAGGGTTACACAGGCGAGGGTGGCGACCAGGATAAGCGCCATGTACAGGCAGGCGAAGGTGTCGATCTGCAGCAGTGGGGTCACGGCCAGTGGCGCGACTTTCAAGGCCGGCAGGATCGACAGCAAAGCCAGGTTCAGACCCGCCACCGACAGCAGGAAGGTCTGGGAGTGGTTGCGGCGCCAGGCGATAGCCAGCATCACCACGATGATCGTGGCGCTGGTGATCAACAATGGCGCAAGCGCAATAAAGTGTTGAATCGTGAATTCCATAGCGCTCTTACCGGGCCGAAGCGAGTTGAGTGAAGGCGGTGCCGAGCCATTGCTGCACGCCATGCATCGTAGCGGCAGAGGTATCGAGGAACGGTTGCGGGTAGACGCCGAGGTATATCAGCAGCACCGCCAGACCGACCACCATGATCATTTCGCGACCGTCCATGCCATGCAGCACCGCGTCCGATTTGGCCGGACCGAAGTACGCACGGTGGATCATGATCAGCGAGTAAACCGAACCGAACACCAGGCCGGTGGTTGCGATCACGGTGATCCACGGAGCGAAGGAGAAGGTGCCGATCAGGATCAGGAACTCGCCGACGAAGTTACCGGTACCCGGCAAGCCCAAGGACGCGGCTGCGAAGAACAGGCTGAGGGCCGGCAGGTAAGCGATCTTCGACCACAGGCCACCCATCTCACGCATGTCGCGGGTGTGGGTGCGTTCGTACAGCTGACCACTCAGGATAAACAGTGCCGCGGCGGAAACACCGTGCGCGAGCATCTGCATCACCGCACCCTGCAGCGCCAGTTGGCTGCCGGAGTAGATGCCGATCAGTACGAAGCCCATGTGGGAAACGGACGAGAAGGCGATCAGACGCTTGATGTCGGTTTGCGCGAACGCCAGGAACGCACCGTAGAAGATCCCGATCAGACCCAGGGTCATGGCGATCGGCGCGAACTCGGCCGAAGCGTTAGGGAAAAGCGGCAGGGCGAAACGCAGCAGACCGTAAGCAGCGGTTTTCAGCAAGATACCGGCCAGGTCCACGGAACCTGCGGTCGGCGCCTGGGCGTGAGCGTCAGGCAACCAGGAGTGGAACGGTACGACTGGCAGCTTCACCGCGAAGGCGATGAAGAAGCCGAGCATCAGGATGTACTCGGTGGTCGTCGACATCTTGGTTTTCAACAGATCGGCGTAGTTGAAGGTGATCACGCCGGTGTCGTTGAAGTTGACCAGTACCAGACCCAGGATCGCCACCAGCATGATCAGGCCGGAAGCCTGAGTGAAGATGAAGAACTTGGTCGCCGCGTAGATCCGGGTTTTCTTGCCGTCCGAAGAACTGTGACCCCAGAGCGCGATGAGGAAGTACATCGGCACCAGCATCATTTCCCAGAAGAAGAAGAACATGAACAGGTCGAGGGCGAGGAACACGCCGACGACGCCGCCCAGGATCCACATCAGGTTCAGGTGGAAGAAGCCAACGTGACGTTGAATCTCTTTCCACGAGCAGAGTACCGAGAGGACACCCAGCAGACCGGTCAGCAGGATCATCAGCAGCGACAGGCCGTCGAGGGCCAGGTGCACGTTGATGCCGAAGCGCTGGATCCAGACGTGTTTGAATTCAATCACCCAGGTCGGATCGGCACCTGGTGCCGGAGCAAACGAATAGTCGCCATGGGCCCACAGCCAGAGGCCGAGAGCGAGTTCCAGGGACATGGTCAACAGCGCAATCCAGCGGGGGAGGGTGGCGCCGAAGCGCTCACCCATCCAGCACAGCAGGCCGCCGATGAAGGGGATCAGGATTAGCCAAGGCAGAATCATGACGGGCTCAATTCCTTTCGCAAGTTCGCAAGGTTCATATCAGACCGCTACCAGCACGACGGCGCCAATTACCAGCACGGCACCAGCAGCCATCGAGGCGGCATACCAACGCAGTTGACCGGTCTCGGTACGGCTCAGGGCGGTGTGACCGCCTTTGGCCATACGCGGGATCAGACCGATGGTCTGGTCGAGCGGGTCTTTGCGCAGGATGTGGCTGATCGCCAGGTATGGCTTGACGAACAGTTTGTCGTAGATCCAGTCGAAGCCCCAGGCAGCGAACCACCAGGCCGACAGGACACGGCCGATGCCGCTGTTGGCGACGGCGGTCACGAAGCGACGCTTGCCCAGAAACAGCAGGGCGGACAGCAGGATACCGGCCAGGGCGATGGCGCCCGAGGCGATTTCCAGGCTGTGCTTGGCTTCGCCGCCGGCATGGCCGACGCTTTGTGGCAGTACGCCGTGCAGTGGCGGAACGATCATGGCGCCGACGAAAGTCGACAGAACGATCAGCACCGACAGTGGCAGCCAGTGGGCAATGCCGTGACCGGCGTGGGCTTCGGTCTTCGCTTCACCGTGGAACGCGATGAAGATCAGGCGGAAGGTGTAGAGCGAGGTCATGAACGCGCCGACCAGACCTGCGTAGAGCAGACCGTGGTTACCGCTGGCAAACGCTTCCCAGAGGATTTCGTCCTTGGAGTAGAAGCCTGCGGTCACCAGTGGCAGGGCCGCCAGGGCCGCGCCGCCGACGATGAAGCTGGCGTAGGCCAGCGGCAGTTTCTTCCACAGGCCACCCATCTTGAAGATGTTCTGCTCGTGGTGGCAGGCAACGATCACCGCACCGGAAGCAAGGAACAGCAGGGCCTTGAAGAAGGCGTGGGTCATCAGGTGGAAGATCGCGCCGTCCCAGGCGCCAACGCCCAGGGCCAGGAACATGTAGCCGATCTGGCTCATGGTCGAGTAGGCGAGGATACGTTTGATGTCGGTCTGAACCAGGGCTGCGAAACCGGCCAGGACCAGCGTCACGCCACCAACGATGCCGACCAGGTGCAGGATTTCCGGCGCCAGGGTGAACAGGCCGTGGGTACGGGCGATCAGGTAGACACCGGCGGTCACCATGGTTGCGGCGTGGATCAGTGCCGAAACCGGGGTAGGACCGGCCATCGCATCCGCCAGCCAGGTTTGCAGCGGCAGTTGCGCGGATTTACCGACAGCACCACCAAGCAGCATCAGAGTCGCCAGGACCATCCAGGTGTCGCCAGCCTGGAATTTCTGCGGTGCCAGCACCAGCAGTTCCTGAACGTTCAGCGTGCCCAGCTGGGCAAACAGAATGAACAGGCCGATGGCCATGAACACGTCACCGATACGGGTCACGATGAAGGCTTTGAGTGCGGCGTTACCGTTGTTGCGGTTGCTGTAGTAGAAACCGATCAACAGGTACGAGCACAGGCCCACGCCTTCCCAACCGAAGTACAGGAACAACAGGTTATCGCCCAGGATCAGGAACAGCATGCTGGCGATAAACAGGTTGGTATAGGCGAAGAAACGCGAGTAGCCGTTTTCACCGCGCATGTACCAGGAAGCGAACAGGTGGATCAGGAAGCCGACGCCAACCACCACACCGAGCATGGTCACGGACAGACCATCCAGGTACAGGGCGAAGTTCGGCGTGAAGCCTTCCACCGCCATCCACTGCCACAACACCTGGGTGTAGTGACCGCCTTCTGGCGGGGCGACGTTGAATTGCCAGATCACGTAAGCGGTAACGATCGCCGACAGGCCGATGGAGCCGACGCCGATCAGGGCCGCGAGGTTTTCCGAGATGCGTCCACGGGAGAACGACAGCAGCAGGAAACCAATGAGAGGGAATACGAAAGTCAGAAAGAGTAGGTTCATCCGCGCATCTCACTGGCAGCGTCGATATCGAGCGTGTGGAAGCGGCGATACAGCTGCAACAGGATCGCCAGGCCAATACTGGCCTCGGCGGCTGCAAGGCTGATCACCAGGATGAACATGATCTGTCCATCCGGCTGCGCCCAGCGGCTGCCGGCAACGATGAACGCCAGTGCGGAGGCATTCATCATGACCTCCAGGCTCATCAGCACGAAAAGAATGTTGCGGCGGACCATCAGGCCGACCAGACCGAGGCAGAACAGGATGCCGGCGACCGCCAGACCATGCTCCATAGGGATAGCAGGCATCGTCATTGCTCCTTGGCTTCGTTGCGGCCCAAGTGGAATGCCGTGACGGCTGCGGCGAGCAGCAGCATCGAGGCGAGTTCGACCACCAGCAGGTAAGGACCGAACAGGCTGATGCCCACGGCCTTGGCGTCTACGGTGGTGTGGCCGACGGCCTGACCGCTCTGGTGGGAGAACAGCACATACAGCAGTTCAACCAGCAGCAGCGCGGCGAGGGCGACCGGGCCGCCCCAGATACCGGGCTTGAGCCAGACGCGCTCTTGCTGAACCGAGGCCGGGCCCAGGTTCAGCATCATCACCACGAACACGAACAGCACCATGATGGCGCCAGCGTAGGCGATCACTTCCAGGACACCGGCAAACGGTGCGCCGAGGGCGAAGAACGTCATGGCCACGGCGATCAGCGAAATGATCAGGTAGAGCAGGGCGTGCACAGGGTTGGTGTTGGTGATCACGCGAAGCGTGGACACCACAGCGATACCCGATGCGAAATAGAAAGCGAATTCCATCTTTCTTCCTTAAGGCAGCAAGCTCTTCACGTTGATCGGTTCGGCTTCGTTCTGCGCGGTGCCTTTCGGCTTACCGGCAATCGCCATACCTGCAACACGATAGAAGTTGTAATCAGGGTTTTTGCCGGGGCCGGAGATCAGCAGATCTTCTTTCTCGTAAACCAGGTCCTGACGTTTGAACTCGGCCATTTCGAAATCCGGCGTCAGCTGGATCGCGGTGGTCGGGCAGGCTTCCTCGCAGAGGCCGCAGAAAATGCAGCGCGAGAAGTTGATGCGGAAGAAGTCCGGGTACCAGCGACCGTCTTCTGTTTCAGCTTTCTGCAGCGAGATGCAACCGACCGGGCAAGCCACGGCGCACAGGTTGCAGGCTACGCAACGCTCTTCACCGTCGGGGTCGCGGGTCAGGACGATACGGCCACGGTAGCGCGGCGGCAGGTAGACCGGTTCTTCCGGGTACTGCAGCGTGTCGCGCTTGCGGAAGGCGTGGCCGAAAATCATCACCAGGCTGCGAAGCTGGGTGTAGAGGCCATGCACGATGTCAAAAATGTACTTCATGATTCTCTATCCTCACTGAGCCGCGACGGCGGGCGTGTTGAGCAACACGATCGCAGCGGTCACCAGCATGTTGACGAGGGTCAGCGGCAGGCAGAACTTCCAGCTGAAATCCATCACTTGGTCATACCGTGGGCGCGGAATCGAAGCGCGCAGCAGGATGAACATCATGATGAAGAAACCGGTTTTCAGTGCGAACCAGATGAACGGGATCTGCGGCAGGATGCCGAACGGACCGTGCCAGCCACCGAAGAACAGGGTCACCAGCAGGGCGGAGATCAGCACGATGCCGATGTACTCGCCCACGAAGAACATGCCCCATTTCATGCCGGCGTATTCAATGTGGTAACCGTCGGCCAGTTCCTGTTCCGCTTCCGGCTGGTCGAACGGGTGACGGTGAGTCACGGCGACGCCGGCGATGAAGAAGGTCAGGAAACCGAAGATCTGCGGGATGATGAACCACAGGTGCTGAGCCTGATAGTCGACGATGTCGCGCATGTTGAACGAGCCGACCTGGATCACGATGCCCATCAGCGACAGGCCCATGAACACTTCGTACGACACGGTCTGCGCCGAGGCACGCAAGCTGCCCAGCAGGGCGAACTTGTTGTTGCTCGACCAGCCGGCGAACAGCACCGCGTAGACCGACAGACCGGCCATGGCGAAGAAGAACAGGATACCGATGTTCAGATCCGCCACACCCCAGGTCGGAGTGATCGGGATGATCGCGAAGGCAATCAGCAGGGCGCTCATGGCCACGACCGGTGCCAGGGTGAAGATCATCTTGTCGGCGAACGGCGGGGTCCAGTCTTCCTTGAAGAACATCTTGATCATGTCGGCAGCGATCTGGAACGCACCGAACGGACCGACACGGTTCGGACCGTAACGGTCCTGCCAGAGGGCGAGCAGACGACGCTCGACCCAGCTGAGCAGGGCGCCGCAGATCACTACGGCAAGCAGGATCACCACGGCCTTGAGGACCGCGATGATGATGTCGATCACTTCAGGAGTGAACCAGGTCATTGAGCTGCCTCCTGCAGACCGTCAACGGACTTGCCAAAGATCGCAGGCGGGATGCCGGCGATGCCTGCTGGCAGTGCAACGAGACCTGCGCTCAGTTCTTCGTTGATACGCAGTGGCAGACGCAGGGTCTGGCCAGCCACGTTCAAGCTCAGCATGGCACCGTCGTTGACACCCAGACGGTCGGCTTCGGACTTGGCCAGAGCAACGTAGGCGGCCGGAATGCGTTCCTGGACCGGAGCGGCTTTCGAAGAGTTCTCTTCGCTGCCGAACAGGTGGAAGAACGGCACGACCTGCCAGGTACCTTGAGCCGGGTTGAACGCGCGCGGAACGCTGGCGAACCAGTTCAGCGAGTCACCGGTGCTTTCGATCAGGCGGGTGCCCGGGTCGCCAGCGCGGATGTGACCGCCGACTTCGTCCTGGAACTTGTTCCAGGCCTGCGGCGAGTTCCAGCCCGGAGACCAGGCGAATGGCACTTGCTGACGCGGTTCGGCCGAACCCGAGTAACCTTCCATGGAGAAGGCGAACGCGGTGTCCTTGTCCTGCGGGGTACGCGGTTCGTGCACGCTGATGTCGGCGCGCATGGCGGTGCGACCGGAGTAACGCAGCGGTTCACGGGCCAGTTTCAGACCCTTGATGCGGAACGCGGCGGACGGTGCGGCGTCGACGATGGCGGCCAGCTGCGGAGTGCTGGAAGCGACCGCGGCGGTGACGTGGTCCAGTTGGGTCCAGTCGATCGCCTGGTTCAGCAGGGTGGCGCGCAGGGCATGCAGCCAGCGCCAGCCTTCGTGGACCAGGATGCTGGCGTCCATGTATTGCGGGTCGAAGACCTGGAAGAAACGCTGGGCGCGGCCTTCCTGGCTGACCAGGGTGCCGTCGCCTTCAGCGAAGCTGGCGGCTGGCAGGACCAGGTGCGCGCGGTCGCTGGTGGCAGTCTTCTGATGGTCGGCGACAATCAGCACTTTCGCAGCGTTCAGGGCTGCGTCGACGCGAGCCTTGTCGGTACGGGTGTACAGATCGTTTTCCAGAACGACGATGGCGTCAGCCTTGCCGTCGATGACCGCTTGCAGCGCGGCGTCGACCGATTCGCCACCGAGCATGGCCAGGCCGAGGCTGTTGGCCTCCGGCACGATCAGGCTGATGGAACCGTTCTTCTCGCGCAGCTTCAGGGCTTTGGCGATGTTGGCGGCAGCCTCGATCAGCGCTTTGGAGCCCAGGGAAGTACCGGCGATGATCAGCGGGCGCTTGGCGGCGAGCAGGGCGTCGGCAATGCGCTTGGCCAGTTCCAGGGCTTCGGCGTCCAGGCCTTCAACGGCAGGAGCGCTGGCATCAAGGGCGTGAGCCACGGCGAAACCGATGCGCGCCAGGTCGTCGGGAGCGGCGTGAACGCATTCTTCGGCGATGTCGTCGAGCTTGGTTTCAGCCAGGCTGGCGATGAACAGCGGGTTCAGCGCGTGCTGACCGATGTTCTTCACCGCGGCGTCGAGCCAAGGCTGAACGCGCATGGCGTCGGCCATTTCTTCGGCCTTGCCCTTGACCGACTGACGCAGGGCCAGGGCCATGCGCGCTGCGGTCTGGGTCAGGTCTTCACCGAGGACGAACACGGCGTCGTGATCTTCGATGTCGCGCATGTTCGGTACTGGCAGCGGGCTGTCTTTCAGCACTTGCAGGACCAGACGGATGCGTTCCAGTTCGGACGCTTCGATACCGGAGTAGAAGTGCTCGGCGCCGACCAGCTCGCGCAACGCGTAGTTGCTTTCCAGGCTGGCGCGGGGCGACCCGATACCGACGATGTTGCGACCGCGCAGCAGGTCAGCGGCTTTATCCAGGGCTTCGTCCAGGCTCAGCTTGGCGCCGTTTGCCAGCAGCGGCTGACGTGGACGGTCGGTGCGGTTGACGTAGCCATAACCGAAACGGCCACGGTCGCACAGGAAGTACTGGTTCACCGAACCGTTGTAGCGGTTTTCGATGCGACGCAGTTCGCCGTAACGCTCGCCCGGGGAGATGTTGCAACCGCTGGAGCAGCCATGGCAGATGCTCGGCGAGAACTGCATGTCCCATTTGCGGTTGTAGCGCTCGGAGTGAGTCTTGTCGGTGAACACACCGGTCGGGCAGACCTCGGTGAGGTTGCCGGAGAACTCGCTTTCCAGGGTGCCGTCTTCAACGCGACCGAAGTACACGTTGTCGTGAGCGCCGTAGACGCCCAGGTCGGTACCGCCGGCGTAGTCCTTATAGAAGCGCACGCAGCGATAGCAGGCGATGCAGCGGTTCATTTCGTGGGAAATGAACGGGCCCAGTTGCTGGTTCTGGTGGGTACGCTTGGTGAAGCGGTAACGGCGCTCGTTGTGGCCGGTCATTACCGTCATGTCTTGCAGGTGGCAGTGACCGCCTTCTTCACAGACCGGGCAGTCGTGAGGGTGGTTGGTCATCAGCCATTCAACAACACTGGCGCGGAAAGCCTTGGATTCTTCATCTTCGATGGAGATCCAGGTGTTGTCGGTGGCAGGAGTCATGCAGGACATGACGATACGACCACGGGTGTCGTTTTCGTCGGTGTACTGCTTGACCGCGCATTGGCGGCAAGCGCCAACGCTGCCCAGGGCAGGGTGCCAGCAGAAATAAGGAATATCGAGGCCTAGCGACAGACATGCCTGTAACAGGTTGTCTGCCCCGTCGACTTCGAGCGCTTTGCCGTCTACGTGGATAGTGGCCATGGTTCAAAGTTCTTCGTTGGCCCGGTGTCAGCGGGCGTGGCTAATGGAATCTTGTTATCCGCGCGAATCAACACAGCCGGTAAAGGCGTCATCGCACGAAAAGCGAAGGGCACGGACCCTTCGCTTTTTTTAAGCGTTTACGCGCCGACTACGATCGGCTTTGCCAGAGGCGGGACGACGGCGCTTTCAGGCGCGATGCCGGCTTCGAACTCATGGCGGAAGTATTTGATTGCGCTGCCCAACGGCTCCACGGCGCCCGGTGCGTGAGCACAGAAGGTCTTGCCTGGGCCGAGGAAACCGACCAGACCCAGCAGGGTCTCGATGTCGCCGGCACGCCCTTGACCGTTCTCGATCGCCATCAGGAGCTTGACGCTCCATGGCAAACCGTCACGGCACGGGGTGCAGAAGCCACAGGATTCGCGAGCGAAGAACTGCTCCATGTTGCGCAGCAGGGACACCATGTTGACGCTGTCGTCCACCGCCATGGCCAGGCCGGTACCCATACGGGTGCCTACTTTGGCGATGCCGCCGGCGTACATTTGTGCGTCCAGGTGTTCCGGCAACAGGAAACCGGTACCGGCTCCGCCTGGTTGCCAGGCCTTGAGCTTGTAACCGTCGCGCATGCCGCCGGCGTAGTCTTCGAACAGCTCGCGAGCGGTCACGCCGAATGGCAGTTCCCACAGGCCAGGGTTCTTGACCTTGCCGGAGAAGCCCATGAGCTTGGTGCCCATGTCTTCGCTGCCTTCGCGGGCCAACGATTTGTACCAGTCCACGCCGTCGGCGATGATCGCCGGTACGTTGCACAGGGTTTCGACGTTGTTCACGCAGGTCGGCTTGCCCCACACGCCAACGGCGGCAGGGAAGGGCGGCTTGGAGCGCGGGTTGGCGCGGCGGCCTTCGAGGGAGTTGATCAGTGCGGTTTCTTCACCGCAGATGTAACGCCCGGCGCCGGTGTGGACGAACAGCTCGAAATCGAAACCGCTGCCCAGGATGTTCTTGCCCAGAAGGCCAGCTGCCTTGGCTTCTTCCACGGCACGGTTCAGGTGCTTGGCGGCGGTGGTGTACTCGCCACGCAGGAAGATGTAGCCACGGTAGGTTTTCAGTGCGCGGGCACTGATCAGCATGCCTTCGATCAGCAGATGGGGCAGTTGCTCCATCAGCATGCGGTCTTTCCAGGTGTTGGGCTCCATTTCGTCCGCGTTGCACAGCAGGTAGCGGATGTTGATGGATTCGTCCTTGGGCATCAGGCCCCACTTCACGCCGGTGGGGAAGCCTGCACCGCCGCGGCCTTTGAGGCCGGAATCTTTCACGGTCTGGACGATGTCGTCCTGAGCCATGTCGGCGAAGGCCTTGCGCGCAGCGGCGTAACCGTTCTTGGCCTGGTACTCGTCGAGCCAGACGGCTTCGCCGTCGTCACGCAGACGCCAGGTGAGCGGGTGAGTCTCGGCCGAACGCTTGATGCGGTTGGCAGGACCGAAGGAAGTCAGGGTCATACGTAGCCCTCGAGCAGTTTGGCAACGCCTGCTGGCTGTACATCACCAAAGGTGTCGTCGTCGATCATCAGCGCCGGCGCCTTGTCGCAGTTGCCGAGGCAGCAGACCGGCAGCAGGGTGAAGCGACCGTCGGTGGTGGTCTGACCCAGGCCGATGCCCAGCTTGCTCTGGATTTCGCTGACCACGGACTCGTGGCCGCCGATGTAGCAGACCATGCTGTCGCAGACGCGAATGATGTGGCGACCCACCGGTTGACGGAAGATCTGACTATAGAAGGTTGCAACGCCTTCGACGTCGCTGGCCGGGATGCCAAGGATTTCGCCGATGGCGTACAGGGCGCCATCCGGTACCCAGCCACGTTCCTTCTGGACGATCTTCAGGGCTTCGATGGACGCCGCGCGCGGGTCTTCATAGTGATGCAGCTCGTGCTCGATGGCCGAGCGCTCGGTTTCACTCAAGGTGAAACGGTCTGTCTGGATAAGCGTGCTGTTCATGCTTAGCGGTCCACGTCGGCCATAACGAAGTCGATACTACCCAGGTACGCGATCAAGTCCGCGACCATGCTGCCTTTGATCACCGAAGGGATCTGCTGCAGATGCGGGAAGCTTGGGGTACGAATCCGGGTGCGGTAGCTCATGGTGCCGCCATCGCTCGTCAGGTAATAACTGTTGATGCCCTTGGTCGCTTCGATCATCTGGAAGGATTCGTTGGCCGGCATGACCGGGCCCCACGAAACTTGCAGGAAGTGCGTGATCAAGGTTTCGATGTGCTGCAGCGTGCGCTCTTTCGGCGGCGGCGTGGTCAGCGGGTGATCCGCCTTGTACGGGCCTTCCGGCATGTTGCGCAGGCACTGGTCGATGATCCGGATGCTCTGGCGCATTTCTTCCACGCGCACGATGCAACGGTCGTAGGCATCGCCATTGGCGGCCAGCGGTACTTCGAACTCGAAGTTCTCGTAGCCCGAGTACGGACGCGCCTTACGCAGGTCAAAGTCGCAACCGGTGGAACGCAGACCGGCACCGGTAACACCCCATTCCAGGGCTTGCTTGGTGTTGTAGTCGGCGACGCCGATGGTACGGCCACGCAGGATGCTGTTGTCCAAAGCGGCCTTCTGGTATTCGTCCAGACGCTTTGGCATCCACTCGACGAAATCCTTGACCAGCTTTTCCCAGCCGCGCGGCAAGTCGTGGGCGACGCCACCGATGCGATACCAGGCCGGGTGCAGACGGAAACCGGTGATCGCTTCGATCACGGTGTAGGCGCGCTGACGGTCGGTGAAGGTGAAGAACACCGGGGTCATGGCGCCGACGTCCTGGATGTAGGTACCCAGGAACAGCAGGTGACTGGTGATCCGGAAGAACTCGGCCATCATGATGCGGATGACGTCGACCTTCTCCGGCACCTTGATACCGGCCAGCTTCTCGACCGAGAGCACGTACGGCAGGTTGTTCATCACGCCGCCGAGGTAGTCGATACGGTCGGTGTACGGGATGAAGCTGTGCCAGGACTGACGCTCGGCCATCTTCTCGGCACCACGGTGGTGGTAACCGACGTCCGGCACGCAGTCGACGATCTCTTCACCGTCCAGCTGCAGAATGATGCGGAATGCACCGTGCGCCGAAGGGTGGTTCGGACCCAGGTTGAGGAACATGTAGTCCTCGTTCGGGCCGGAACGTTTCATGCCCCAGTCTTCCGGCTTGAAGCGCGCGGACTCTTCTTCGAGCTGCTGCTTGGCTAGGTTCAGGGTGAACGGATCGAATTCGGTGGCACGCGCAGGGAAGTCCTTGCGCAGCGGGTGACCTTCCCAGGTCGGCGGCATCATGATGCGCGACAGGTGCGGGTGACCTTTGAAGTCGATGCCGTACATGTCCCAGACTTCACGCTCGTACCAGTTGGCGTTTGGCCAGATGCTGGTGACAGTCGGAACGCTGAGGTCGCCTTCGGACAACGCGACCTTGATCATCACGTCGCTGTTACGTTCGATCGACATCAGGTGATAGAACACGGTGAAGTCGGCACCGCTCGGCAGCCCTTGACGCTTGGTGCGCAGACGCTCGTCCACGCCGTGCAGGTCATAGAGCATGACGTACGGCTTGGGCAGGTTACGCAGGAAGGTCATTACTTCAACGAGTTTGGCACGGGCAACCCAAAGCACCGGCATGCCGGTGCGAGTAGGCTGGGCGGTGAACGCCTCGGGGCCAAAACGATTGTTCAGTTCGACGACCACATCCTGGTCGTCTGCCTTGTAAGGCGGGATGTACAGAGCACTGCCTGTAGTCATGGTTATTTATCGCTTTCGGTCAACGTAAAGAATGAAGCCAGTTTTTCGTTTCTTTGAAACAGCGGAACTGGATCAGACTTCGTCGGGGCTGCGCAGGTTGGTGACCTGAATACGCTGTTCGCGGCGCTTTTCCTTTTCCGATGGCATGTCGGCGCGATAAACGCCTTGATCGCCAACGACCCAGGAAAGTGGGCGACGCTCCTGGCCAATCGACTCCTGCAACAGCATCAAGCCTTGCAGGAAAGCTTCAGGGCGAGGAGGGCAGCCAGGCACGTAAACGTCCACGGGCAGGAACTTGTCCACTCCTTGAACCACAGAGTAGATGTCGTACATGCCACCGGAGTTTGCGCACGAACCCATGGAGATAACCCACTTCGGTTCGAGCATCTGCTCGTAGAGACGCTGGATGATCGGCGCCATCTTGATGAAGCAGGTACCGGCGATAACCATGAAATCCGCCTGACGCGGTGATGCCCGGATAACCTCGGCGCCGAAGCGCGCGATGTCGTGGGGCGCCGTGAAGGCGGTGGTCATTTCCACGTAGCAGCACGAAAGGCCGAAGTTATACGGCCACAGGGAGTTCTTGCGCCCCCAGTTGATCGTGCCGTTAAGCACGTCTTCGAGCTTGCCCATGAAAATGTTTTTGTGGACTTGATCTTCTAACGGATCGGAAACGGTTTCCCGTTGGCCAATCGGATACTGCTCGTTAGGAGCATCGGGGTCGATCCTGGTGAGATTGTATTGCATTGCCAAAGCCTCATTGTTTCAGCTTCGCTTGCCGCTTGCGCCGAGCTTCCGGAGCCCAGTCAAGGGCGCCCACTCGGAATAGGTAGACAAGACCTGCCAACAGAATTGCTATGAAAACGAGAGCTTCGACGAATCCGGTCCAGCCGCTTTCGCGGACGGACACAGACCATGCAAAGAGAAAGAGGGCTTCGATATCGAAGATCACGAAGAGCATCGCGACCAGATAGAATTTGGCAGAGAGCCGCAAGCGGGCGCCACCTGTAGGTAGCATGCCGGACTCGAACGGTTCGTTTTTGCTGCGTCCCCAGGCTTTTGACCCGAGGAGGCTGGATACACCCAGCATGAAGGCACAGAGGCCGATGACGCCTAGAAGGAAAATGGCAAAGCCCCAGTTGTGGGCCATGAGTCCTGTCGCTTCGGGCATGCTGGTAATCCTTAACAGAGAGCAAAGGTCTCTGAGCTTGAAAAGAAACAATGCAGTGACGATATGTCGCAGCAATCAATCCCGCTGATTTTATGGCTAAACACCCTGCAAGTAAAATTCCTATAGCGAAATTATTTATAGGAATAAGGACATCCCCTATCCCCAAACCCCCTGTAGCCCTTGCGTTGCGGGCATTAGCCGATTTTTCGTCAATTATGTTTTGTAGGTAATGTAACGAACATGTTTTCGGCTAAATGATAATTATTATTGTTTGAAGTGGTTTTCAAACTGTTTTATGTGAGGTGCTTGGGAAAGTTGGCTTATATGTGCGTTACAACAAGTAGCGCGGGTGTGAGTTTCGGGCGGTTTTGGTGTGTGCGGTGACGCTGCCTCGGCGCGATTCCTGTAGGAGCGAGCATGCTCGCGATGGAGGTTCAGACACCGCGGGGTGTCAGGACGCCAGCGTCATCGTTGGCGACCATCGCGAGCGTGCTCGCTCCTACAGGGGGAGGGGGTGGGAAACGTCCTACAGGCCATTCGCGCGCTGACGTGAGATCGGTCTCCATTTTTGTTCTGTGTCGGTTCTCCCGCTGGGCCGCGAACCCGTATTCGGTAATCTACAGCTCGAAAGGCGGTTCAGAAATGAACACCTGAATATGGAAATTCTGGAGCTGATAGATGCAGCCAGCGACAACCCCACCCCTTGTCTCCATCCTCCAGGATCGCTCGAAAGGCGCAGCCTTGCTGGTGATCCTGCTTCCGGTCCTTCTGGTGACCATCGATAACACAATTCTCAATTTCGCATTACCTCGAATAGCTGCCGCACTGAATCCGTCTGCTGCCCAGCAATTGTGGATGATCGACGCTTATTCTCTGGTGCTGGCCGGGTTGTTGGTGACCATGGGCGGTGCTGGAGATCGATTCGGGCATCGACGCATGCTTTGTGTGGGGTGTATCGGGGTCGCTGTGGTGTCGACGGGTGTGGTGTTTTCGCAGCAGGCCTGGCATCTGATCGCGGGGCGTGCGGTCTTGGGCTTTTTCGGCGCGATGATCTTGCCCGCGACCCTGGCCCTGATTCGTACCGCATTCGAGGATCGGGGGGAGCGGCGCCTGGCAGTGGCTCTCTGGGCTATGTGCCTGACCTTAGGGTCGGCTTTGGGCCCATTGCTGGGCGGCGTGCTGCTGGAGTATTTCGATTGGCAATCGGTTTTTCTTGTCGCTCTGCCATTCCTGCTGCCGGTGCTGCTCCTCGCGCCGATGATTACCGAGTCGCCAAGGCAGTCTGACAGATCGATCGATTATCTAAGCATCCTGCTGAGCCTGGGTGCGATGACCAGTGCGATGCTAAGCCTCAAGCATCTGGCAACCGTTGGCTTCGACGGCCAGGTTTTACTCTGGGCGCTTTGCGGCTTATTGCTGGGCGTAGCGTTTGTCCGTCGCCAGTTGAGGTTGGAGCAGCCGCTATTGGATCTTGAGTTGTTCGGCTCTTCAGCCTTCAGCGTGTCCATTGCGGTAAACCTTGTGAGTCTGGGCCTGCTGATTGGCTTCATCTTCTTCGCCACTCAGTTATTGCAACTGGTCTTCGGGTTGTCCCCGTTGCTGGCCAGCCTGATTCTGGTGCCTGGGCAGATCCTGGCGATTGCAGCGGGCCTTGCCATCGTGCCGGTTGCGCAAAAAAATCCACCGGACAGGGTTATTGCCAGTTGCTTGCTACTGGCTGCTGCAGCTTTCGCGATGATGGCGTTGTTTGAAACTACGGCGCTGATCGTGGGTGTGGCGTTCGTGATGCTCAACGCGAGTATTGCTGCCATCACCACCGTGTCCAACGACCTTGTATTAGGCGCTGTACCGGCCGAAAGCGCCGGTAGTGCCTCGTCTGTCAGCGAAACGGCTTACGAGGTCGGTGTGGTGCTGGGGACTACGTTGATCGGAGGGGCGGTAGCGGCGCTTTATCGATTGTCTCTGTCGGTACCCGAAGGCGTGCCCGAACATGTAGTGGCTGCGGTTGCGACGTTGGGAGGTGCTCACGCCGTCAGTCAGACTCTTCCTGAAGAAATGGCTGAGCAAATTCTGCAGGAGGCCAACACTGCTTTCACGCAGGGCGTGATGACGACCAGCGCCTTCATGACGGGGCTGATCGTGATATTTGAACTGATTGCATACCGGTTCTTGCGAGTGCGAACCACGACAGAGGATCGTTGAAACAACAACCCATGCAATCGACGAAAAAAAGCCCCGAACCAGTCGGGGCTTCAGATCGTTGGCTTTGCGGTTAGCTTTTACTCGGTCCGCAAGGGCCAATGCTCGGATGAGCGGTCAATCAGTGGAACTGCTCTTCTTCAGTAGAACCGGTCAGCGCGGTTACCGAGGACGAGCCACCCTGGATCACGGTGGTCATGTCGTCGAAGTAGCCGGTGCCCACTTCCTGCTGGTGAGCCACGAAGGTGTAGCCCTTGGCGGCGTCGGCGAATTCCTGCTCTTGCAGTTTCACGTAGGCAGTCATGTCGTTGCGGGCGTAGTCGTGCGCCAGGTTGAACATGCTGTGCCACATGTTGTGAATGCCGGCCAGGGTGATGAACTGGTGCTTGTAGCCCATGGCGGACAGTTCGCGCTGGAACTTGGCGATGGTCGCGTCGTCCAGGTTTTTCTTCCAGTTGAAGGAAGGCGAGCAGTTGTACGACAGCAGTTGGTCCGGGTATTCCTTCTTGATCGCTTCGGCGAAGCGACGGGCTTCTTCCAGGTCCGGCTTGGCGGTTTCGCACCAGATCAGGTCGGCGTATGGAGCGTAAGCCAGGCCGCGGGCGATCGCCTGGTCCAGGCCAGCGCGTACTTTGTAGAAGCCTTCCTGGGTGCGCTCGCCAGTCACGAATGGCTGGTCGTACGGGTCGCAGTCGGAAGTCAGCAGGTCAGCCGCGTTGGCGTCGGTACGGGCCAGGATGATGGTCGGAGTACCGGCGACGTCAGCTGCCAGACGGGCAGCGGTCAGCTTCTGTACGGCTTCCTGGGTAGGAACCAATACCTTGCCGCCCATGTGGCCGCATTTCTTCACGGAAGCCAGTTGGTCTTCGAAGTGAACGCCGGCGGCGCCTGCTTCGATCATGCTCTTCATCAGCTCGTAGGCGTTCAGTACGCCGCCGAAACCGGCTTCGGCGTCAGCCACGATAGGCGCGAAGTAGTCGATGTAGCCTTCATCGCCCGGGTTCTTGCCGGCTTTCCACTGGATCTGGTCGGCACGACGGAACGAGTTGTTGATGCGCTTGACCACGGTTGGAACCGAGTCCACCGGGTACAGCGACTGGTCCGGGTACATCGATTCGGCGGAGTTGTTGTCCGCAGCCACTTGCCAGCCCGACAGGTAGATCGCCTGGATGCCGGCTTTGACTTGTTGTACGGCCTGGCCGCCGGTCAGGGCGCCCATGCAGTTGACGAAATCTTTCTCAGGACGGAAGGCTGGCTTGGCACCCTGGGTAACCAGGTTCCACAGCTTCTCGGCGCCCATTTTTGCAAAGGTGTGCTCTGGTTGAACCGAGCCACGCAGACGGACGACGTCAGCAGCGGAGTAGGTGCGTGTCACGCCTTTCCAGCGCGGGTTTTCAGCCCAGTCTTTTTCAAGGGCTGCAATTTGCTGTTCGCGTGTCAGTGCCATGGAGATAAACCTCGTCGCGTCTTTATGAAAAGTTATTCTGCGGTGGAATATTCATGCGCTCGCTGACCAGAGACTCGGGTGGTCAGGTCGGTTCGGCGGGGATGGCGACGGGATGAACGATGGGCTCGAGGGGAAGTGAGCAGGTAAAGGCGAAAACTGCGGGCGCATTCGGGCGTCGTGGGCCTTGGTACGAACATCAGTGTGGTGCCGGGTTACCTAAATTACGCTTCCGTCCCTCGGGACAACTTCGTTCCAGTCGGCAACCTCGTCAAACACACCTTGTGGGCGGTACAGACACGAAGCGGTTCGCGGGGGTAGGTGCGAACATCGCCTCGAAGGCCCTTGCCAGGGCCTCTGATTAGCGGGAGCGAGGCCATCATGCCTTCGCTTTTTTGCCCCGTCAAACAATTTGTAGTGCTTTTTTTCAAGCACTACATCTTTGGTCTAATACGACTTGTCAGTCAGTTTTCGGTGTCTCAGTCCAAAGTATCGACTTTCACCCGCAGGGTCATGTCGTTGCGGCTTTGGGTAGAGTAGCTGCGGCCCAGGCCCTGTTTATCGGCCTGGGTCTGGCCATTCATGCCGGCCAGCAGGATCCATTCACCCACGCGCCCGGTGACGGTTGTGTCGGTACTTTGGACGTTCACTACATCGGGACGTTCCTGGCTCATGCGGTCACGGTTGGTACTGATCGACAGATGGACGATCTCGCCGGTGACGCTGGCAGTGACGTAAAAACCCTGGGTGACGTTGCGGTATTCGGTCTCGCTGCGCAGGTCGCCGTAGGAATCAGTCTGGCTGCTGGTTAGCGGCACGCTCTGGCCGACCTGGATTAGCGCCGGCATGCCGTCGGTGGCCTGGACCTGCTGGATGCCGCCGTCCCGGCTGTCGGTGCTGCGATTGATGATGCGGACCTGCGGTTTGTTGCCGTTGACCGAATAACCCTGGTCGCCCTGGAAGTTGTTTTCATTGGTGTCGACCGTGATCAGCAGGCGCTTTGGTGCGGTATCGAGTTGGCTGATCAGGGCTTTAAGTTCGTCGATCTTGCGCTGATCGGCGTTGACGATGAGTTGATTGCCGTAGGCGCTGACCTGACCGTCCTTGCCGATGAAATTCTGTGCCACGGGCAACATGTCGGCGCTGGTGTGATAGTTCAGGGGCACGATTTCGGTGGCCGCCATGACCGAAAAACTGCAGGCCACCAGCAGCGTGGTGAGCAGGGTGCGTAGGGACATATCCGTTATCTCCGCGATGAAAGGTGTTGTGGATGCGAGGGTATCCAGTTTGTCGGCGTCGCGTGGGGCTAATTGAATCGTAGACAGCAAAACGCCCCGGCATTGGCAAATGGCGGGGCGTTTTGGGGTGTTTCTTAGGGCCTCATCGCGAGCGGGCTCGCTCCCACAGGGAAATGCATTCCAATGTGCGAGCCTGCTCGCGATGGTCGCGCATCGGTCTCAAGCCGAATGACGAACCATATCGACATGAGGAATCCCTGCTTCCAGGAATTCCTCGCTGACCATGCTGAAACCCAGGCGCTCGTAGAACGCCGTGGCCTGGACCTGGGCGCTGAGCATTTGCTGTTTCAGCCCGCGCTTTTCGGCCTCGTCGATCACTGCATGCATCAGTGCGTCGCCGACTTTCAGGCCACGCCAGTCCTTGAGGACGGACACTCGGCCGACGTGACCGTCAGGCAGCAGGCGTGCGGTGCCGATAGGAAAGTCGCCTTCAAGGGCGAGGAAATGCACGGCCGTCATGTCGTCGGCATCCCATTCCAGTTCTGGCGGAACGGATTGCTCGGCGACGAACACCGCTTCACGAATGCGCCGGATCTCGGCGTTGTCCTTTTGCCAGTCTGCGACACGTACGTGAATCTTATTCATCGGCAAACCCCAGGCTTCCTTGCTTGACCAGTTCACACAGCAGGCCGCGGCCATCTTCGTCGCTCAGCCAGGCGCCGAGGTTGTCGACATGCAGGGCGTCGGCGGCGCAGATCATCTTCAACAGCTCGCGCAGTTTGCCCGGCAGATAACGGCTCTGGCCGCTGGCGAACAGCAGCAGGTCATCATCGACTTCCGACCAGGCCAAGCGTGCGCTTGGATTGCGGATCAGCACCGCGCCATCTTCCAGTGCGCTGAGGAAGTCCTCTTCTTCGACTTCCTCCGGACCGGCCACCAGTTCCGGGTAGCGTGGCTCGGTCATGAACTGGCCGAACCAGGTCAGCAGCAGGCGCTCGTCGCTCATGTGCTCGGCCAGTAGGCTCTTCAGGCGATCGAGGGCGTCGCGCTGGATCTGATGCGGGTCGGACACCGGCTGAGCGTCGGCATCGGTGTAACGCTCTTCGTCCGACAGGAACTGGCTGAGGAAGTCGGTGAAGTGAGTCAGCACTTCCGAAGCGCTCGGTGCGCGGAAGCCCACGGAGTAGGTCAGGCAGTCGTCCACGGCGACGCCCCAGTGCGCCAGGCGTGGCGGCAGGTAGAGCATGTCGCCCGGTTCCAGAACCCATTCATCGGTGCCTTCGAATTCGGCGAGGATGCGCAGGTCGGCGTGTTGCAGCAGTGGGCTTTCGGTGTTGCACATCTGGCCGATTTTCCAGCTGCGCTTGCCGTGGCCTTGCAGCAGGAACACGTCGTAGTTGTCGAAGTGCGGACCGACGCTGCCGCCCGGTGCGGCGTAGCTGATCATCACGTCATCGATGCGCCAGCTCGGCAGGAAGCGGAAGTTTTCCAGCAGTTCGCTGACTTCCGGCACGAACTGGTCGACCGCTTGCACCAGCAGGGTCCACTCGCGCTCCGGCAGTTTGCTGAACTCGTCTTCGGCGAACGGGCCGCGACGCAATTCCCATGGACGCTCGCCGTTCTCGATGACCAGACGCGATTCGACTTCTTCTTCCAGTGCCAGGCCGGCCAGTTCGTCGGCGTCGATCGGGCTTTCGAAATCAGGAATCGCCTGACGGATCAGCAGCGGTTTTTTCTGCCAGTAGTCGCGCAGGAACTCCCGTGCCGTGATACCGCCCAGAAGTTGAAGAGGGATGTCAGGATTCATGTGTAACCTATTGAAAAAATGCGCTTTTCATACGGGAATAAAAACGCCCGGCGCGGCCGGGCGTCTTTTGAATGGTTTAGCGGTGGATCAGATGCGTTTGGCTTGCGCCACGGCGTTGCCGATGTAGTTCGCCGGGGTGAGCAGTTTCAGCTCAGCCTTGGCGGCTTCAGGCATTTCGAGGCCGTCGATGAAAGTCTGCAGCGCTTCAGGACTGATGCCCTTGCCCCGAGTCAGTTCTTTCAGCTTCTCGTACGGGTTCTCGATGTTGTAGCGGCGCATCACGGTCTGGATTGGCTCGGCCAAGACTTCCCAGCAAGCGTCCAGATCAGCGGCGATTTTCTGCTCGTTGAGCTCCAGCTTGCTGATGCCTTTGAGGCTGGCTTCGTAAGCGATCACGCTGTGGGCGAAGCCGACGCCGAGGTTACGCAGTACGGTGGAGTCGGTCAGGTCGCGCTGCCAGCGGGAGATTGGCAGCTTGCTCGCCAGGTGCTGGAACAGTGCGTTGGCGATGCCCAGGTTGCCTTCGGAGTTTTCGAAGTCGATCGGGTTGACCTTGTGCGGCATGGTCGAGGAACCGATTTCACCAGCGATGGTGCGCTGTTTGAAATAGCCCAGGGAGATGTAGCCCCAGATGTCGCGGTCGAAGTCGATCAGGATGGTGTTGAAGCGGGCGATCGCGTCGAACAGCTCGGCAATGTAGTCGTGCGGTTCGATCTGCGTGGTGTACGGGTTGAAGCCCAGGCCCAACTCGTCTTCGATGAAGGCGCGGGCGTTGGCTTCCCAATCGATTTCCGGGTAGGCCGACAGGTGAGCGTTGTAGTTGCCCACGGCGCCGTTGATCTTGCCCAGCAGTGGCACGGCGGCGACCTGAGCGATCTGGCGCTCCAGGCGGTAAACCACGTTGGCCAGTTCCTTGCCCAGTGTGGTCGGCGAAGCCGGTTGACCGTGGGTGCGCGACAGCATTGGCACGTCAGCAAAACGCTGGGCCAGTTCGCGGATGGCGTTGGCAGTCTGGCGCATCAGCGGCAGCATTACGTCATCACGGCCTTCGCGCAGCATCAGGGCGTGGGACAGGTTGTTGATGTCCTCGCTGGTGCAGGCAAAGTGGATGAATTCGCTGACCTTGGCCAGTTCCGGCAGCTTGGCCGCTTGCTCTTTGAGCAGGTATTCGATGGCTTTGACGTCGTGGTTGGTGGTGCGCTCGATCTCTTTGACGCGCTCGGCGTGCTCCAGAGAGAAGTTGTCCGCCAGGGCATTGAGCACAGCGTTGGCTTCGGCGGAGAACGCCGGCACTTCGCTGATGGCAGGGTGAGCGGCCAGGCGCTGGAGCCAGCGCACTTCAACCAGGACGCGGGCACGGATCAGGCCGTACTCGCTGAAAATTGGGCGCAGGGCCTGGGTTTTGCCGGCGTAGCGGCCGTCAACAGGGGAAACCGCAGTGAGCGAAGAGAGCTGCATGGGGTGTTCTCGGACAGTCGGGCAACGAAATGGGGCGCGTATCATACATGAAAAAATCCGCTGGTCCGTTGCCAACTGACCAGCGTATTACGCGTTACAGACTACAAAAGGGTGTCGCCGGTGCGTTTCAGCTGCTGCGCATCAGCGGATAAAGCTCTTTGAGCAATTTGCGCCGGCTGATCACCAGCTGCCAGCGATGGCCGCCCAGTTGACGCCACAGGCGTGCCGAACGGATGCCGGCCAGCAACAGGGCGCGGATTTTCGAGGCATTGCTCGGCTGCTGCAGGTTGCGCATGTCGCCGTGGACCTGAATGCGTTGGCGCAGGGTGCTCAGGGTGTCCTGGTACAGCGCGCCGCAGGCGGCGACCACGTTTTCGTGGGCCGGGCCGAAATGATCGACCTGAGACTGAATCTGCGGCAGGCGCTTGCCGATGATGTCGAGCATGTCGTCGCGCTTGGACAGTTGCCGCTCAAGGCCGAGCATCGACAGTGCATAACGCAACGGTTCACGCTGCAGGGCGCTCGGGTCGCGTTCGAGGGCGCCGACCAGGGCTCGGTAGCCTTCACGCAGATTGATGTCGTCGCCGCCGTAGACTTCAAGGGTGTCCTTGGGGTCGCGGATCAGCAGGCTGCCGAGCATGCAGGTCAGGCCGGCCTCGTTGGTCTGGCCGGTCTTGGCGATCCTGTCCACCAGCACCGCGGCGAGAAACACGCCGCCCAGTGCCGTCAGTTGCTCCTGAATGGGGCTCATTGCTGTTCGCCTTTGAGTGCGCCCTTGCTGGTCCATGGCTCAGCCACTTCGATCACGCCGCCGCCCAGGCAGATTTCGCCGTCGTAAAACACTACGGACTGACCCGGGGTGACTGCGCGTTGCGGGTCATCGAAGGTCGCACGATAGCCGGTGGCGGTCTTTTCCAGGGTGCAGGACTGGTCGCTCTGACGATAGCGGACCTTGGCGGTCAGTTTGCGCGGCTGGCTCAGGTCGATCGGGTTGACCCAATAGATGTCCGAGGCGAGCAGGGCGCGTGCGAACAGGTACGGATGATCATTGCCCTGGCCAACGATCAGCTCGTTGTGCTCCAGGTCCTTGATCAGGACGTACCACGGCTCGTCGCCAGCATCTTTCAAGCCGCCGATACCCAGGCCCTGACGCTGGCCGATGGTGTGGTACATCAGGCCGTGGTGACGGCCGATGACTTCGCCTTCGGTGGTTTTGATTTCGCCCGGTTGCGCCGGCAGGTACTGCTTGAGGAAGTCGGTGAAGCGGCGCTCGCCGATGAAGCAGATCCCGGTGGAATCCTTCTTCTTGGCGGTCGCCAGCTCGTATTTCTCGGCAATCGCACGCACTTCGGGCTTTTCCAGTTCGCCGACCGGGAACAGGGTCTTGGCGATCTGTTCGCCGCCGACGGCGTGCAGGAAGTAGCTCTGGTCCTTGTTCGGGTCCAGGCCCTTGAGCAGTTCGGTGCGGCCATCGATGTCGCGCCGGCGCACGTAGTGACCGGTGGCGATCAGGTCGGCGCCGAGCATCATGGCGTAGTCGAGGAACGCCTTGAACTTGATCTCGCGGTTGCACAGGATGTCCGGGTTCGGCGTGCGGCCGGCCTTGTACTCTTCCAGAAAGTGCTCGAACACGTTGTCCCAGTACTCGGCGGCGAAGTTGGCGGTGTGCAGCTTGATGCCGATCTTGTCGCACACGGCCTGGGCGTCCGCCAGGTCATCCATGGCGGTGCAGTATTCGGTTCCGTCGTCTTCTTCCCAGTTCTTCATGAACAGGCCTTCCACCTCGTAACCCTGCTCGATCAGCAGGAGAGCGGAAACGGAAGAGTCCACGCCGCCGGACATGCCGACAATGACGCGCTTCTTTTGTGTATCAGAAGGGGCTGGATCACGCATAGGAATTCAATGAGTGTCTTGAAAAAGGACGCGATTCTATCAGGCTCGCGCGCGCAAGGCTAAAGGGAAGGGCGGATCAATTCGAGGCTGTGGCGATTACCGGCCAGATAATCATCGATGCAACGGATGATCAGCTCGCTGCGCCAGTTGTCGCGCTGCTCGATTAATTCTTCGCGGGTCAACCACTTGGCGCCGACGATGCCCTCGTCCAGTTGGTAGTCGGGGCGGTGTTTGAGTGGTTTGGCGATGAAGCAGACACGCTGATAGGTCACGCCGTTGCTGGGGGCGGTGTAGAGGTAAATGCCGAGTACGCTGGTCGGCTCGACGTCCCAGCCGGTTTCCTCGAGGGTTTCGCGCACGGCGGCTTCGATCAGTGTTTCGTCCGGGTCCAGATGACCGGCGGGCTGGTTGAGCACGTTACGGCCGTGCTTGGATTCTTCGACCATGAGGAAGCGGCCGTTGTCCTCGACGATGGTGGCGACGGTGATGTGGGGTTGCCAGTCCATGGGGTTCCTCGATTTTGAATAGTGAAACACTAACCCCTGTGGGAGCGGGCTTGCTCGCGAATGCGGTGGATCATTCAACACTTTCATTGACT